>CANCAR010000172.1 GCA_947374125.1 Hyphomicrobiales bacterium
GCCCATATGGTCGGCGCCGAAGTGACCGAGCTGATCCAAGGATTTGTTGTCGCCATGGGATTGGAAACCACCGAAGAAGATCTCATGCATACGGTCTTCCCGCATCCCACGCTTTCTGAAATGATGCACGAAAGCGTGCTTGATGCGTATGGCAGGGCTATTCACATCTGAGCCATGATCGAATGCTTCATCGGTTGAAATGGGCGTGTTTTCGTTCGAAAATCGTGTCTTGTTGGTGAATTCATGCCTACCTTCCAATCCTCCCGCACCGTCGAATTTACCCCCGATCAGATGTTTGATCTTGTGGCCGATGTTGAAAAATATCCGGAATTTTTACCGTTGTGCGAAGCACTCAAAATTCGCCGCCGGTCGATGCTCGACGATCAACGCGAAGTACTTTTGGCGGATATGACGATTGGTTATAAGGCCATCCGGGAGACGTTTACGTCACGCGTCACGCTGGAGCGTGCCGTGTTCAAGATTTTGGTTGAATATGTCGATGGCCCGTTCAGCCATCTCGAAAACCGGTGGGTGTTTCGGGGGGAGGGGTCTACCACGGTGGTTGAGTTTTTTATCGATTACCAATTCAAAAACCGGATGTTGGGCATGCTGATGGGCGCGATGTTTGATACGGCCTTTCGACGGTTTGCCGACGCCTTTGAGGCCCGCGCGAAGGTGGTTTATGCCCAAGCCAAATAGTTTATTTTGTAAATCATCTTCGGTCGTCTAGCTTTTAGTCCCTAACTCCGTCTGTCAAAAGGTTGAGCGCGTCGACGACCGCTGCCAAGCGAACCTGCTCCCGGCCTAAATCACCATATCGTCGTTCAAGATGTACCGTGGGTTTGCCCCGCCGAGCTGTAGCGAAATGCACCAATCCAACCGGCTTCTCGGCTGATCCGCCAACGGGGCCCGCGATACCTGTAATCGCAACGGTTAAATCGGCCAAGGAGTGGGCCAGTGCGCCTTCGGCCATCGCGCGCGCAACCTCGGCGCTCACCGCGCCGTGCCGGGCGATCAAGCCCGGATCAACGCCAAGCATCTCTGCCTTTGCCTCGTTCGAATAGGTCACGAAACCACGATCGACCACGGCAGATGATCCAGAAACGCCGGTTAAGGCACCGGCAACGAGCCCGCCTGTGCACGATTCAGCGGTTGCAATTTTCAGCCCATTTGCCGTGCAGTAATGAATGAGGGCTTCGGCCCGTTCTGCAATTGCTGTGGTCGACATTGCGCTCTAATCCTCGGCAGGAAGCGAGAGAGTGGCAAGCGCTTGAGCAGCAATGCCTTCTTTTCGACCGGTAAAGCCCAATTGCTCGGTGGTGGTTGCTTTGACGCCAACACGATCCACCGAAATGCCGCATATGAAAGCGATGCGCTCGCGGATTGCGTCGCGGTGCGGGCCGATCTTTGGCATTTCGCAAATAATGGTGGTGTCGAGATGCACCACACGCCCGCGGCGCGCTTTAACGCGTTCAATGGCGTATTCGAGAAATATTCGGGAATCAGCGCCTTTCCACTGCGGATCGGAGGGTGGAAAATGCGAGCCGATATCGCCATCCGCTAACGCTCCAAAAATGGCGTCGGTTAGGGCGTGTAACACGACATCCGCGTCGGAATGGCCTGAGAGCCTATGGCTATGGGGTATGGCTACTCCGCCTAAAATGACATGGTTGCCCTCAGCAAACGCATGAACATCATAGCCAATGCCGGTTCTCGTTTCGCTCGGTCCCATGCGCCTCTCTCTTGCCGCTACAAAATCAGCCGATGTCGTGAGCTTTGTATTTTCGATTTCACCATCAAACACATGGACGGGATGTCCCGCCCATTCGGCGATAGCGGCATCATCCGTAAATTCTTCGCCTTTTTCTTTAGCCGCTGCGCGATGCGCATTCAGCAAAAGGTCGAACCGGAAAGCTTGTGGCGTTTGCACCGCCTTTAAATCGCGGCGGGCAGGCGTGTCAGTGATTTGGCCCTGCGTATCAACGCGCTTGATCGTATCGGTAACGGGAATTCCCGGAATAGCGGCTCCCTTGGCATAGGCTGCCTCGATGCTGCGGCGGACAAGGGCAGGACTGGTAAAGGGGCGAGCGGCATCGTGAACCAGGACGATATCCGGCGGCCGAGTAACATTCGACAGCGCTTCTAGGCCTGCCCGACCCGAAGCCTGACGGGTTGCCCCACCATAGGCAGGTTCAACGAGCAGTGCAGCGATATCCCCATCCAATTGCGCAATTGCCGCATCATACAGTGGGCGGTCATCCGGATGAATGACGCAAATGATTGATCGCACGCGTTTGTCAGCGGCGAGTGCACGAATGCTTCTTGTAAGAACGGTTTCGCCATAGAGATCGAGATATTGCTTTGGCCGGTCTAGGCCAACACGCAAGCCACGGCCTGCCGCGACGATCAAGGCAGCAACGGTAATTCGGTCAGGTACGGTTAAAAACGGCGACATCATTTCAGATTTGAAACTTTTGTTTCACAAGGTCAACTTTTTGATGCGGCGTCCGCCCGTACAAATCCCAAAAGAACCAATTAAAGTGATGTTTTTATCTTGCTGCATTGCACCCGAAAGTCTAATATCTAGGCACCTTAAATTATTGCCTTAAATTTATGCAAACAATTAGCCCCCTCACCCTCGGATCCATATCATTAGACGGTCGCGCCTTTTTGGCGCCGATGTCCGGCGTAACAGATCACGTGATGCGCCGCATTGCACGGCGCTTTGGCGCTTCTTTAGTGGTTTCAGAAATGGTGGCCTCAGATGATTTTGTCCAAGGATCAGAAGAATCGCGTCTACGGGCCGAAGGTTCAGGGATCGATAACCATGTTGTTCAAATTGCCGGGTGCGAGCCAAAATGGATGGGCGAAGCAGCCCGTCTTGCGGAGGCTTCAGGTGCCGCAGTAGTTGATATCAATATGGGGTGTCCCGCAAAGCGGGTAACCGGAGGCTATGCCGGTTCCGCGCTGATGCGCGATTTGGATCACGCCGCTAGGTTGATAGAGGCCACCGTTCAAGCGGTTTCCATTCCTGTAACCGTCAAAATGCGTTTGGGGTGGGACGATGACAGCCTCAATGCGCCAGAATTGGCCCGACGGGCCGAAGCATTAGGGGTGAAATTGGTCGCCGTTCATGGGCGCACCCGCTGCCAGTTTTACAAGGGGCAGGCGAATTGGCATGCCATTCGCCTTGTGAAACAAGCGATTTTAATTCCGGTGATCGCGAATGGCGACTGCCATACGCTTGCGGATGCAAACGCGATGCTTTCGGCGTCTGGTGCGGATGGCGTGATGATTGGACGGTCCGCCCTGGGTCGGCCCTGGTTGGTCGGGCAAATCGCGAAGGGGCTTAACGACGGCAGGGAAATCGCTCCACCTCCGCGCTCTGAACGCCTAGATGCGGCGGTTGAGCACTATGAGGGGCTTTTGGTGGCCATGGGCGTTGAGACGGGTGTTCGTCACGCAAGAAAACATCTCGCTGCCTATGCGGATGATGCGCAGATGGCAGAGGATGGTTACCCGGACGATTGGCGGCGTGATCTCGTTACATCGGTATCGCCTTCCGAGGTCATCCGTCTTTTAAGGAACATCTATTCCTTTGAAACCCAGCGGAGCGCTGCATGAACCTAATGTCTGAGGGGTCAGGTCCCCGTGTTGAAGCGCGAAGCGATGCGATTTTAAACGTCCTCCCGCTTCCCGTGATTGTGATTGGCGGAGACGACCACATCATCGAAGCCAATATGTCGGCACAATCGTTTTTCCAAATGAGTCTTTCGGTGCTTCGCCGCCATACTTTGGAAGAAATTGTGCCTTTCGGCTCCCCGTTGCTTGCTTTGGTGCAACAGGTTCGAACCCATGGGGGCAGTGTGAGCGAATACCGTGTCGATATCGGCACACCGCGCATTGGTCTGGATAAAATTGTCGATCTTTTCGCCACGCTTGAATCGGATGGTTCAGCGGAAGTGGTTGTGATGCTGCAAGAAAAGACAATTGCTGAAAAAATGGACAGGCAACTGACCCATCGTGGGGCAGCACGATCGATTTCCGCTATGGGATCCATGCTCGCGCATGAAATTAAAAATCCGCTTTCTGGGATTAGAGGGGCAGCCCAACTGCTCGAAACGTCCGTCTCGGGGGAAGATCATGCACTGCTTCGCCTGATCTGTGATGAGACGGATCGGATTGTAAAACTGGTAGACCGATTTGAAGATTTTTCCGATGGACGTCCGGTTGAGCGCGAGGCCGTTAACATCCATAGCGTGTTGGAACACGTGAAGCGGCTCGCAACCTCTGGCTTTGCGAGAAATATCCGCTTTTCGGAAACCTATGATCCATCGTTACCGCCTGTTTGGTGCAACCGGGATCAATTAATTCAAGTTTTTCTCAATCTGGTCAAAAACGCTGCCGAGGCAATTGGTCCGGATTCAATCGATGGCGAAATCGAATTATCGACCGCCTATCGAGCCGGTGTTCGAATGGTTATCCCTGGTAGCAATAGCCGGGTGGCACTACCGCTTGAAATTTGCGTTCGGGACAATGGCCCGGGCGTTCCCGAAGACCTGATGCGTAATTTGTTCGATCCCTTTATTTCGACCAAAGCCTCCGGATCTGGCCTCGGTCTTGCTTTGGTTTCCAAGCTGATTGGCGATCATGGCGGTGTGATTGAATGTGAATCGCTGCCGCGTAGAACGGTTTTTAGGGTTTTATTATCAATGCAGGCGCCTCGCGATGGTCGTGTGTTGGAAAGTGACGGTTAGCAAATGGCAAACGGTACGATTCTGGTCGCGGATGACGATTCAGCCATCCGAACGGTTCTCAACCAAGCTCTAGGGCGTGCCGGCTATGACGTTCGGATAACCGGTCAGGCGACTACGCTGTGGCGTTGGATTGCGGCAGGTGAGGGCGATCTTGTCGTGACCGACGTCGTGATGCCGGATGAAAATGCCTTTGATCTTTTGCCGCGCATCAAGAAACTTCGACCTGACCTTCCGGTTATTGTGATGAGTGCGCAAAATACGTTTATGACGGCCATTCGCGCGTCCGAGCGTGGTGCGTATGAATATCTGCCAAAGCCCTTTGATCTTAAAGAGTTGCTCGCTGTTATTCACCGCGCTTTGTCCCGTCCTCGCGATATCGTTAAGCCGATTGCGGATGGCGCGGGCGAGGAAATTCCGCTTGTTGGCCGTTCTCCTGCCATGCAGGACCTCTACCGCTCCCTGGCTCGATTGATGGCAACCGAGTTGACCGTGATGATTATGGGTGAATCGGGCACAGGCAAGGAGCTTGTAGCGCGTGCGCTCCATGATTACGGCAAGCGACGGAAGGGGCCGTTTGTTGCGGTTAATATGGCTGCCATTCCTCGTGACTTGATCGAAAGCGAACTATTTGGGCACGAACGCGGCTCGTTTACGGGCGCCGTTAATCGGGCAACGGGTCGTTTCGAGCAGGCGGAAGGTGGAACGCTGTTTTTGGACGAAATCGGCGACATGCCGATGGAGGCGCAAACCCGTTTGCTACGCGTTTTGCAGGAAGGCGAGTATTCGACAATCGGTGGGCGCACATCGATTAAAACCGATGTTCGTATCGTTGCCGCGACTAACAAGGATCTTCGCCAATCCATTCAACAGGGATTATTCCGCGAGGATTTGTTCTTCCGTCTAAACGTCGTGCCGCTTCGATTGCCTCCGTTGCGCGAGAGAATTGAGGATCTGCCTGATCTTGTGCGACATTTCTTTGCACTTTCGGAGAAAGAGGGCTTACCCTCGAAGCAAATCGATACGCCCGCTTTGGAGCGACTGAAGCGCCATCGTTGGCCTGGCAATGTGCGCGAACTTGAAAACCTGATCCGTCGCTTTGCCGCGCTTTATCCGCAGGAAACGATTACCGAGGCGATTGTAGAGGCGGAATTGGTTGAAACGCCGATGTTTAGTGGATCGGCGGCT
>CANCAR010000173.1 GCA_947374125.1 Hyphomicrobiales bacterium
TAATGCGATGCTCGCAGGCATCCTTTTGCATATGTGTCTTGCTCCGATTACCGCCATTGTCGAAAAGCCGATATTGGGTCTTACGATTGTTGCGGTTTGGGCGTTAACGGCGCGAATTAAGCGCGTTTATGCGGTACCAGCGGCTTTCATCACCACCATCATCTTGATCGTTGCAACGGGATCCGGTGCGCCAATCGAGGCTAATGCCCTGTTGCCAAACCCGGTCTTTATAACTCCTGTTTTTTCCTTCTCTGCCTTTATGAGCGTGGGAGTTCCATTGTTTATTGTCACCATGGCATCCCAAAACATACCGGGTATTGCAGTGCTGGCGATTAATGGCTTCAAGCCCGAGCCAAGTCCATTGTTTACCGTGACGGGTCTTTTGACATTATTGTCAGCGCCGTTTGGCGGCCACGCAGTCAATTTAGCGGCCATTACGGCGGCAATGTGTGCTGGTCCGGATGCTCACGCTGACCCTGCAAGGCGCTATTGGGCCGGAATTTCGTCGGGCGTCATCTATATTCTGTTTGGTCTAATTGCTGGCGGTGCAACTGCCTTGATCAGTTATTCGCCTCCCATCTTGATTGAAGCGGTGGCGGGTTTAGCCCTTATTGGTGCGTTCGGCGCATCCATCCATTCCGCCGTATCCGACCCGAATAAACGCGAAGCCGCGGTCATTACCTTTCTCGTTGCCGCGTCGGGGATGAGCCTTTTTGGAATAGGCGGAGCCTTTTGGGGACTTCTTGCCGGTGGTGCGATGATGGCCATACAACGGGCAGGAAAAGTTGCTTAGCAGGTATTTTGCAAGAGAGGGTTTTCCTTTCTTGTCCCAATTGTCTATGCTCGGATGAATATGCCCTGCCATCCAATTTCGGAGTCTTAGATCATGACTGCGCTGCCCAACTCACTCGCCGCTCGCGATATCGAATATTACTTCCACCCCGTTACGAATGCCCGCCGTCATGAGCAAGTGGGCCCTATGATCATTGCTAAGGGCAAGGGTGTCTATGTCTACGATGATATGGGCAAGGAATATATCGAAGCCATGGCAGGCCTGTGGAGTGTCGCTGTTGGGTTTGGCGAAGAGCGATTGGTTAAGGCTGCTACCAAGCAGATGAGCGAATTGCCATTTTATCACTCTTTTTCGCATAAATCGCATCCGACCGCGATCGCGCTCGCTGAGCGTATGGTCAAGATGTCGCCTGGCAATATGGGCAAGGCTCATTTTGTGAATTCGGGCTCTGAAGCCAATGATACCGTTGTAAAAATGATCTGGTTTTACAACAACGCGCGCGGCAAACCCGAAAAGAAGAAGATTATCTCGCGGATCAAGGCCTATCACGGCATTACGATGATGTCGGCAAGCCTGACAGGACTGCCGAACAATCATCGCGATTTTGATCTGCCATTCCCGCAAATCAAACACGTTTCTTGCCCTCATCACTATCGCTTCGCGGAAGCAGGTGAGACTGAAGAGGATTTCGCAACGCGTCTTGCGAAAGAGTTTGAAGATCGGATCCTCGCTGAGGGACCTGAAACGGTCGCCGCCTTCATCGGCGAGCCCGTGATGGGTGCAGGTGGCGTGTTCATTCCACCGCGGACCTATTGGCCCAAGATGCAAGACGTTTGCCGCAAATACGATATTCTGATTGTAGCCGATGAGGTGATCAACGGCTTTGGCCGCACGGGCAATACCTGGGGCTGCGATACCTATGGCCTGACACCCGATATTATGATTTGTTCAAAACAGATCACCTCGTCGTACGTACCGCTGGCTTCGATCACATTTACCAATGAAATCTATAATGTGATCGCCGATAACACAGCCAAGATTGGCACCTTTGCTCATGGCTTCACGACCTCAGGCCACCCTCTTGCCATGGCAGTTGCTATGGAAAATCTCGATATTATCGAAGAGCGGAACCTGATGGGGCGGGTCAATGAACTCAGCCCGCAATTCCTCAAGCGGCTGCATTCCTTTAAAGATCATCCTTTGGTGGGTGAGACCCGCGGCGTGGGCCTCATTGGTGCGATCGAACTGGTTGCCGATAAAAAGACGAAGGCAGGCTTTGAAAAGCCCGGTGCAACGGGCCTCAAATTGGCCGAAATTGGACATGAAGAGGGCGTAATTTTCCGTCCGATCGGCGATATTTTGGCCTTTTGCCCGCCATTGATTATATCCGAGCAACAGATCGATGATATTTTTGACCGCTTTGGTCGTGCGCTTGAGCGTCTTACCGCTTAAGAACAATAACAAAAAAGAACAGGATTAGTCTAATGAGCGGCAACGGTAAAATTGCGATGATTACGGGCGCGGGATCAGGTATTGGTCGATCTGTTGCTCTGGCCATGATGAAAGAAGGTTATAGCGTTGTGCTGGCTGGACGCAGGCAGGACGCGCTGGACGAGACGGCGACACTTGGCGCAGCACATGGCGTCCCGACGCTTGCCGTTTCGACGGATCTTGCCAATCCTGACGCTGTCAAAAATCTCTTTGCAAAGACAAAAGAACGCTTTGGCCGTCTTGATGTGCTATTCAACAATGCTGGTACAAACGCGCCTCCTATTCCGCTTGAGGAACTTAGTTTCGAGCAATGGCAAACCGTGCTCGGTGCCAATTTGACGGCTGCATTCCTTTGCACCCAGGAAGCTTTCCGGATCATGAAGGATCAGTCGCCACGCGGCGGTCGCATCATTAACAATGGATCGGTATCAGCGCAGACGCCACGTCCAAATTCGGCACCGTATACAGCGACGAAGCATGCTATTTCGGGATTAACCAAGTCAACATCGCTTGATGGTAGGAAATATGACATCGCTTGCGGGCAAATTGACATTGGCAATGCCGCGACAAACATGACGCAAAAGATGAGCACCGGCGTATTACAAGCCGACCTTTCGATTGCCGCGGAACCGACGATGAACGTCGAAAACGTTGCCAATGCGGTTGTCTTTATGTCGAGCCTTCCGCTTGATGCGAATGTTTCAACAATCACGGTAATGGCGACGAAGATGCCGCTTGCCGGCCGTGGCTGACCCTGATTTTGATTGCGACTGTAAAATAGAAACGACATTGTGTTTAATTGGCGTTGTGTTGGATGGTGCCAATTAGCTTTCCACCGATACTGAGAAATCCCTAATCAACCATACTGAATTCCGCAGGAAACTAATTATGCTTTGGAGCCGCTTAACCGCCATCGCCCTCGTGATAATCGCCGTGGCCTGGATTGCCTCGGGTCAGATGGGTAAAAAAGCAGCACCCGTTGCGACAGGGCCCTTTACCCAAGCAGAAACAAAGCCGTTTGCTGTAACGGTTCTGCCGGCGACTGTTGAGCCAAGATCCCGCAAGCTTACTTTGTCGGGACGGACTGAAGCGGATGTGAGGACCATGGCCGTTTCGCGCACCAGCGGTACGGTGACGGTGCTTAAGGTTCGCCGCGGCTCTATTGTTCAGGCTGGCGACATCATTGCTGTTCTTTCAGACGAAGCGAGAGAATCCAATGTTGCACAGGCTGCTGCTCGGCTTGAACAGCGCCAGAAAGAATTTGAGGCTAAGCGTTTATTGGTTGAGAGCGGCAATCTCGCAAAGCTTAATCTTTCTCAATTCGAAGCTGATCTCAAGGGGGCGCAAGCGCTGCTGGCTCAGGCCGAGGCAGAACGCGAGCGCGGTACGGTTCGGGCTCCCGTTTCAGGCGTTATCAACGAAGTTCCTGCTAATCTAGGCCAAAGCTTGCAGCCCGGCGCACCTGTGGCTGAGGTTATGTCCCTTGACCCCATGTTGGCGGTCGTCGAAATTTCTGAGCGCCGGTTAAGCGGCGTAAAAGTAGGCGACCGTGCTGACGTGCGGTTTATTGGCGGCGAGGAAATAACGGGGGCGGTCAGGTTTATCTCAAACCGGGCCAGTCCGCAGACCCGCACCTATCGGATTGACGTCAGTCTCGCTAATCCGAAGGGCAACATTGCCGATGGCGTAACGACCGAAGTAACCCTTTATCTTGCTCCAGTTAACGCTACAAAAGTCGCTCGTTCGGCATTGACTTTCTCGGCCGAGGGCAAGCTTGGTGTTCGCGTCGTAGGTGACGATAACAAAGTGGGTTTTGTACCCGTCGGTCTCGTCGAGGACCAAACCGATTATCTTTATGTTTCCGGACTTACGCCTGGCGTAAAGATGATCGTTCAGGGTCAGGATTTCGTCAAAGAGGGTCAGGTGGTTGAGCCTGTCGCCGCCAAATCATCCTAATCAGCTTGCTTTAACGGATAAGCGATATGAAAAACCCAGTCGATTATGCCATTTCCCACGCAAGGTTGACGCTTGCGGTTCTCGTTTTTCTGCTTCTGGCGGGATTTGTTGCTTATCAGACCATTCCTAAAGAAGCCGAGCCCGACGTCAAAGTTCCGATTGTCTATGTGCAGATGTCACAGCGTGGCATTAGCCCGGAGGACGCTGAGCGGCTCCTATTGCGCCCAATGGAAACGCAACTGAAATCGGTTGCGAACGTTAAAGAAATGCGCTCGACGGCTTTTGAGGGCGGCGGATTTGTTCTGCTTGAATTTGAGGCTGGGTTTGACTCTACTAAAGCCGTTGCTGATGTGCGCGCGAAAGTGGACGATGCTAAACGCGATTTGCCCAAAGACGCCGATCAGCCTTCGGTTCGAGAAGTTAATCTTTCTCTCTTTCCCGTCCTTGTTGTTGCTTTAACCGGTGAAGTACCGGAACGGACGCTGCTTCGTATCGCACGAAATGCAAAAAATTATATTGAGCAGATCCCCGGCGTCTTGTCCGCCGATCTAAGGGGTGCACGCGACGAGGTTGTAGAAATCATTGCCGAACCTATGCTTTTGAAAAGCTACGGCATTAGTCTGGATGGTTTGATTGGCGGTGTTAGCCAAAGCAACAGTCTGGTTGCAGCAGGAGCGCTGGAAGGCGGGACGGGAAGGTTTGCAGTTAAGGTTCCGGCCCTGCTGGAAAAGCCAGAAGATATCCTAAAACTTCCAGTAAGTGCGTCGGCGGGGGCAAGTGTTGTGCTTGGCGATGTCGCGGAAGTACGCCCAACGTTTAAGGACGCGACATCGATCACGCGTGTTAACGGTAAGCCCGCTATCGCGATTGAAGTCTCAAAGCGTACCGGTTCCAATTTGATCGAAACGGTTGATTCCGTAAAATACGTCATCGGTCAATTACAAAAATCGTGGCCGGGTACCGTGTCGGTCTCTTTCAGTCAGGATAAATCTAAAACCATCCGTGACATGTTGCATGAGCTGCAAAATAGCGTGATTACGGCCGTGTTGCTGGTTCTAGTCATCATGATGATGGTGCTCGGCGGTCGTCCATCGCTGTTTATCGGCATTGCCATACCAGGCTCGTTCCTAGCAGGGATTCTTGCCCTTCAAATGGCAGGTTTGACCGTTAACATCGTTGTGCTTTTTGCGCTCATTCTTGCTGTCGGAATGTTGGTGGATGACGCCATCATTGTTTCTGAATTTGCCGAGCGCCGCATGGCTGAGGGGATGGATCCGAAGCTCGCCTTCTCGATGGCTGCCAAACGTATGGCAGGCCCCGTGATCGCGGCAACTTTGACGCGCGTTGCGGCATTTTCTCCTCTCCTTTTCTGGCCCGGTATTGTTGGCCAATTTATGAAATATATGCCTTTGACGCTTATTGCGACGCTATCGGCATCCCTCGTAGTCGCTTTGTTCTTTACACCTACGCTCGGGGCTTTACTCGGTAAGGCCGCTGAAAAGCCGCATGATGATCGTGCCAAAGAAAAAGGCACCTATATGCGGATTGTTAGGTTTTGCGTAAAGCACCCGGGCTTGACCCT
>CANCAR010000174.1 GCA_947374125.1 Hyphomicrobiales bacterium
GGAGTATTTTAACGGGCTTTCCTTGGAACAGCCTGGGCATGGCGCTGGGCGGTAATCTTGTTTTCGCACAGACGGCAGCTTTCTTTGGCACCAGCGGCCTTACCTTTTTGACCGTAGCGCTGTTTGCCACGCCCGCTTTGGTTTTCATAAAGTCAGATGGGTGGACGCGATTTGGCGCACCACTGACCGGGATGGCGCTTTTGGTTGGTCTTTACGGTTTTGGCCTGTGGCGTTTGACAGCTCCGCCAACGCCGACCGTTCCCGGTGTAATGTTTCGGGTCATGCAACCCGATATGCCATTGGATGATCGATTTAGTCGCTCGCATGCCGCCGATATCATGCGCCGCTATTTCGAATTGAGCACGAAGGGCAGCTATCCTTCACCGTTGGGGATGGCTGGCATTACGCATTTGGTATGGCCCGAAACCTCGTTTCCGTTTCTTTTGGATTCGGAACCAGCGGCGCGCGCTCAGATCGCTTCGATTCTCAAGGGTGGAACGGTTTTGATTGCTGGGGCTGTTCGCGCCGAGGACACCGACAACGGTAAACATAGACGCTACTTCAATGCGATTCAGGCGATGGACTCCTCCGGGAAGATCCTTTCAACCGCTGATAAGTCGCATCTTGTGCCGTTTGGCGAATATCTGCCGTTTAGTGGCCTCTTAACTCAGTTGGGTCTGCGCCAATTTGTTCAGGCGCCTGGGGGCTTCACGCCAGCCAACCAACGGCGATTGATGGATGTAGCCGGCCTGCCGCCGCTCGCTCCGCTTGTCTGCTATGAGGCCATTTTTTCGTCGGAGGTGATCCCGAGCGGGCACTCCCGACCGAGTCTGTTGTTGAATGTAACCAATGATGCTTGGTTCGGATTAACACCGGGGCCTTGGCAACATTTTGCACAAGCCCGTCTCCGTGCGATCGAACAGGGCCTGCCACTGGTCAGATCCGCCAATAATGGCGTGTCTGCGATTATAGATGGTTACGGGCGAATTTTGGCCCTGCTGTCGCTCGGTGAAGCGGGTGTGATCGATGGCCCGCTACCCCAACCCCTACCGCCAACACCTTATTCCCAGCTTCCAGCTCTACCCCTCGCCGGATATGTTTATGTACTCTTAACCACAGGCCTGTTGCTTACGAAACGTCAATTGACAGGCATAAGCGAGTCACGTATTTATACAACTAATGATCGATAGGACAGATGTAGAAATTTCAAGTTTTAGTAAGTAAAGTACGTACAATTTTCTCTATCGATATTATTAATGGAATAATTCGGCAGCATTTGATTTATTTTGATCGTATAAACGATTCTGCGCAATAATTACTGCTGTCAATGGTTTTTTGTGAAGGACAGTAACATGGATGATACTGAAAAATTATTGATAAAAAAGACTCCGAATCCCGTTGATCGCCATGTTGGAAGCCGAGTTAGAATGCGCCGTGTTCTGGTTGGTCTTAGCCAAGAAAAGCTCGGCGACTCGCTTGGTCTGACGTTTCAGCAAGTACAAAAATATGAAAAGGGCACGAACCGTATTGGTGCCAGTCGCTTGCAGCAGATTTCGCGGATTCTTGGGGTGCCGGTTGAATATTTTTTTGAAGGTGCGCCGCAAACCATTGACCGCGCAGCCTCGAGTGGTTTCGAGGATAATGGCGACACCGCGTATGTTGCCGATTTCTTGGCGACCAATGAAGGTATTCAGCTCAACAAGGCATTTATCCGCATTCGCGACCCGAAATTGCGCCGACGAGTGGTCGAGCTGGTCGCCGCGATTGCAGGCGAAGAGTTAGCAGCCTGATATATAAAACGATATTGTTTGATATATCAAACACGTCCGTTATTTCAGCTTGACTTGTGTCTTCTCCCCTGTCACGGAGGGGCGAATTAGGCGATGGCTGGGTTATCTCGGCCATCGTTTTCCAATGGACACCTCAATACAGGCCGGAGTTCGACCGTGGCACGTTCCGATTACCTTTTTACCAGCGAATCTGTTTCCGAAGGTCATCCAGATAAGGTTTGTGACCGAATTTCGGACGAAATCGTTGATTTATTTTTCCGAGAAGGCCCAAAGGCTGGCATCAGCCCTTGGGATATTCGTGCCGCCTGTGAAACCTTGGCCACGACCAATAAAGTGGTGATTGCGGGCGAAACGCGCGGACCATCGACCGTCACGAAGGATATGATCGCGCATACCGCGCGGATGGCCATTCGCGATATTGGCTATGAGCAGGACGGTTTTCATTGGGATACGTGCGACATTGACGTATTGCTGCATCCGCAATCCGCCGATATTGCGCAGGGCGTTGATGCCAAGCAGCCAACCAATCAGGAAGAAGGCGCGGGCGATCAGGGCATTATGTTCGGCTATGCGTGTCGCGAAACCGACGAGTTGATGCCGGCCCCGATCTATTATGCTCACAAGATCCTGCGTCTTATTTCCGAAGCCCGCCACTCAGACGCTGAAAAGGTATTAGGCCCCGACTCAAAGAGCCAAGTGACCATCCAATACGCCAATGGGAAGCCCGTAGGCGTCACGCAAATTGTCGTTTCGCATCAGCATTTGATCGAAAACATGACCTCGCATCAGGTGCGTGAATTGGTTGAGCCCTATGTCCGTCGCGCACTGCCCGATGGCTGGATTTCTAAGAACACGGTCTGGCATATCAATCCGACGGGTAAGTTTTATATTGGCGGCCCGGATGGCGATTCAGGCCTCACCGGTCGCAAGATCATTGTGGACACCTACGGTGGTGCCGCCCCCCACGGCGGCGGTGCATTTTCCGGCAAAGATCCGACCAAGGTTGACCGCTCAGCTGCTTACGCCGCGCGCTATCTCGCCAAGAATGTGGTCGCGGCAGGGGTTGCGGATCGATGCACCATCCAGCTTTCCTACGCCATTGGCGTTGCGCGTCCGCTGTCAATTTATGCCGACTTCCACGGGACGGGTCAGGTTGATGAGGCGGCGGTAGAGCGTCTGCTCGAAAGCGGCGAGATCATGAATCTTACGCCACGAGGCATTCGTCAGCATCTTGATCTCAACAAGCCGATCTATGCCCGCACGTCGTCTTATGGGCATTTTGGCCGCGCGCCAGATGCAGATGGCGGATTTTCGTGGGAAAAGACCGACCTCGCTGACAAGATCAAAGCTGGCCTTTGAGCGAACAGGGTCCAATCGAGCGTGAAATAGAAGGCGGCGGCGCATTTTATGGCCGCCGCAAGGGCAAAAAACTGCGCCCGGGACAGGCCGATCTCGTCGATACCCTGCTTCCGCGCCTTCGAATTGATCTGCAAGAAAAACTAACCCCTGATGCGCTCTTTCCCATCCCGGTAACAAAGCTCTGGCTTGAGATCGGCTTTGGTGGCGGTGAGCATCTGTTGAGGCAAGCTGAAGCCCATCCCGATATTGGCTTTATCGGATGCGAGCCTTTCGTCAACGGCATGGCGAAAATGCTTTCCGCTATTGATCGCGATTCCATTCGCAATATCCGACTCTATGATGCCGACGCGCTTGACGTGTTAAAACATCTGCCTGACGCGTCGATCGATAGGCTTTACCTGCTTTATCCCGATCCTTGGCCGAAACGGCGTCAAAACAAGCGGCGCTTTGTCTCGGACGAGACAATCGCGCTGTTTGCCCGCGTCTTGAAGCCCGGTGGCGAGTTTCGCTTTGCCAGTGATATTGATCATTATGTCGGCTGGACGCTCGAGCGCGCCATGCGATCGCCGTTTCTGCAATGGACGGCGAAAGGGCCCGACGATTGGCGCAAGCCTTGGCCGGGTTGGCAATCGACACGCTATGAACTTAAAGCGCAGCGCGAGGGACGGAAATCAGCCTATTTAACGTTTGTGCGGACCTAAGCTGAACCTTTTTCCATGCTTCTGTTGGCGGCCATAAATCGCATGACACGCCGCGCGGTGGAAATCGATAAGGCATGAAAGCTCGTATGAGCCCGGTCATAGAATGGTTTCGGTAAAGCCTGGCCGTTTTTGGCTGTAAGTAAGGCGGCAAAGACCACCCATTCCATATCAATCGCGCGGGTGATGAAGAGGATCGAGTCAAATTGTGCGGATGCATAAGCCCGTTCCACCATATCGCGTGGAATTTCGGCGAGGTTTGCAATGCCGTTAAGCGCTTCGGCCATGTTTCCGCGCTCAATCTGGTTGGCAATTCGCTTGTGGTCGGTCGGCCAGATGGGCCAGACTATCTTTGTCGAAAGCGTGCTTTCCTTCGCCTCGGATTGCTCCAAGAGCGTTGGGTTGATGAAAAGCGCAGCTGCGCCAACTTCCAGTGCACGTTCTAGAACGTCCGGCTGGTCGGTCAAATCCCTCATTTCCGACCGTGCGCGTTGCTTTGCCGCTTCAAGGATAGCACCCACATGGCGCAGGGCGAGGTCGGGCCTGCCGCGTAAAATACGATAGAGTTGCATATCGTTCGTCGCGCGCTCGGCCAGAAGACGCAAACCGAAGGCGGAGAGCGATTGCCGGCTGTTCTGCGCGATCCGTTGGATGACCTCTTCATCCCCGCGGGTGAGCAAGATATCAGTCACACTTGCCGGTAAATCGAGCCGCTTAGAGAGGGCAGTGAGAAACTCCGATGGCCGCATCTCGGCGATTTCAGCCAAATCCTCGTCAGAAATGCAGGGACTGCGTTCAATCACCGGACGCGCTACTGCAATTTCAGGATCCTGCGCCAAATTTTGGATGGTTCGGCGCGGTCCGCGCGGTAAGTCAGCTAGCCGTTGTGACAGTTCGATTCGGGCAGCAAATTCGATTTCCAGCGCGAGACAGAGAATAACTTCGTCGAAAACCGAAATGTGCTCCTCGTTCAAATCAGCGGCCTGATCGATAAAAAGTCCTGTGATACGCCGGAGTAAAACCTGTCGACGCTCGCCCTCATCCCCGCCGAGCGCGGTCTCTAGATCGGCAACAAGGGAAGAAATAGGGTTCATCTAACGGCTCCGTCGCTCTCCTGAATAACCTAGGAGGAATGACTAAATCGTATAAATGCGGATGAGATTTGTTTTCAGCTTGAAAAATCTGCCGAACGCTGTATACCGAACAGCGTCATTTAGACATCTCATAGCGGTTCAGTCGAGCCGGTAGTTTGAGAGTGGGCCCCACCGGACCCGCTCTTTTTTATTGCCTGATGGAATTTCGTGAACGTGATGGTTGAAGAACCCAGACTGATCGAAGAACATGGCATCGCCGCAGCGGTGGCAAGGATTGTCGAGCCCGTGCTCGGCGGGCTTGGCTATCGGCTTGTGCGCGTCAAGGTGTCGGCGGTCAATGGTTGTACTGTCCAGATCATGGCGGAACGCCCCGATGGCTCCATGAGCGTTGACGATTGTGAGGTTGTTAGCCGCGGCATTTCGCCCGCGCTTGATCTCGATGATCCTGTCGGCAAAGCCTATTATTTGGAAATTTCTTCGCCGGGTATTGACCGACCTTTGGTTCGACGCGGTGATTTTGAGCGGTGGGCTGGTCACGAGGCCAAGATTGAAATGAAGGTTGTCACCGAGGGCCGCAAGCGGTTTCGCGCGATGCTTCGAGGTGTCGAAGGCAATGCGGCTGTGATTGAACGGCTTGATGCGCGCCCTGATGAAGCGGTTCGTGTGCTCTTGCCCTTGATCGACCTCAGTGACGCGCGGCTTGTTCTCACCGACGATTTAATCCGTGAATCGCTTCGGCGCGGTAAGGCCCTTCTCAAACAGGGCGACGCTGTGATCGATGACGATACCGAATCCCTGTTGGATGAACCAGCACAGCCTAAAAAGCCCGTAAATCCA
>CANCAR010000175.1 GCA_947374125.1 Hyphomicrobiales bacterium
TGCCTCGCTCGCATGATGATCTTCCGCTATGGGGCGAACGGCCTGCATAAGATTAGCTATTTTTTGCCGATTATGCTCTGAAAACCGCGGGTTTCCTTTGCGAAGATCATCCCCCGTAAAGGATCGATTCGGTCCAATTTTACCCGACAAAAGTCCTAATGCTAACGACGAATAAGATAGAACTGACACAGAATTTTCCCGACAAATAGGCAAAATTTCCTGTTCAAGATCGCGCCGGACCATGGAATATTCTTCTTGGAATGCATCAAGCTGCCCGTTCGAAAGATAGAGTTTGACATCATCAGTCGAACAATTTGAGGCGCCAATAGAGAGTATCTTCCCCTCTGCCTTTAGTTCTTCAAGTGCAGCCATCGTCTCAACAATCGGTGTCGTTGGGTCCTGCCAATGTGTGATGTAATGGTCAATATAATCCGTGCCCAATCGGCGCAGGCTTTCTTCGATCTCATGCCGAATTGAGCCCCGGCCAAGATAGCGATGGACTGGCTTATCCTGTTGCGAGAAGAAGTAGTTGCCCTGCTGTACATGCCATACGAGTCCACACTTCGTAGCGAGAACTACTTTGTCCCGTCGCCCCTTGATCGCTCGACCAACGATTTCCTCCGAACGACCCATGCCATAGGCTGGCGCGGTATCGATCAGCGTAACGCCCTCGTCGATTGCGGCGTGGATCGCGGCAACTGACGCCTTCTCGTCCGTTCCGCCCCACATCCATCCGCCAATCGCCCAAGTACCCAACCCAACCGTGGATGCCAAAATTCCTGACCTACCAATCTTTCGAGTCAGCATCTCATTCATGAAGCGATCCCCTTTTTTAAATCCAACAAAGCCTGAGCCGTGTCCTCATCAGTGACCAAGGAGGTGATATAGTTGCCGTTCAGTGCTGCCATGATAGGCCTAACTTTGGGTTCGCCCGCGGCCACTCCAATGATACGCGGGCAGCGTGCCATTTCTTTTGGCTCTATCGCGACAAGAAGGCGGTTCATAGCGAGGTCCGCCAGCGTGCCGTCATCAAGAATCAATTGCGCCATGAACTCCGCTGCGACCCCGTCCGCCACAAGGAGTTCACGGTCTTTCTGAGCTAAAGGATGCAAGTCAAAATAGGAAGATGCTGGCGAAAGGATCGAGCCTATACCGACGAGGGCAATTGTTGCCCGCCTAGACAAATCAAAAACTTCCCGGATTGATGTCATATCCATTAGCATATCGCGCTGTTCGTGGTTCTCTGCGAACAATGGCGCGTGAACCACCAAAGCCTGCCCGCCCAGCTTCTCAGCAAGCTTTGAGACCAGATTGTTAACATCGGTAAAAAACTTTCCCTGAACGCCGCCGGTTAGCGGCACCACCTTGACGTCAAAACGTCGTTCGGATTTCAGGTTTTCGACAATCTCTGAAACAGCCTTGCCGCCCGTGATCGCAATAATGTCGCCATCCCTCAAGTGCTCTAAGAAATGATGGCCGGCAACAATGCTAACCTGACGAAGTGTCAACTCCGGATTGCCTGAAATGGTTGGTGATACGACGGCCGTCTGCAGTAGGCCTGTCTGAACCAGTGCATTTTCCATCACTAATAGACGCTGAAATGGCGTATTTATGGTAATATTGACCATTCCCATCTTTCGCCCGTCCGCAATCAGCCGATTAACTTTCGACTTTGAAAGATTCAACCGATCTGCGATGTCAGCTTGCTTTTCACCCTCAAGAAAATGCAGCACCAGAACGGTGTGCATCTGACGCAGCGTATCAAAATCATCGATCTCTTCCATGCCCGCTGCCTAACCTCTACGCTTCATCAAAAGGTGGTCAAAAGTGACAGCCGTTAGCAGGATCGAACCGCGGATAATATCCTGCCAATAGACCGAGACATTGAGAAGCGTTAGTGACGAAGATACAACCGCAAGAAGAAGTGAACCTAAAATTGCGCCTAAAATTGTACCCGATCCGCCTGATAATGAGGCGCCACCAATGACTGCGGCAGCAATTACATTCAGTTCCATTCCGATTCCAAATGTCGGCTGGGCCGAACCAAATCGGGCCATGTAGATCACACCCGCAATACCGCAGAGTGTCGACGTCAGCATCGTGGTCAGAAAAATTACTTTCTGGGTACGAACACCCGAATAGGCAGCCGCCTTTTGATTTGAACCTGTGTAGACGACTTTGCGAAAGGCAGTTGTTTGTCTGAGCAAAAAATCAAAGACGAGGACAAAAACAACAAAAATCACGATGACAACAGGAATAGGACCGATCGATCCAGTCCCTATCCATTTGAACTCTAATGGTAACGTAAACAATCCCAATGGTCGACCGCCCGTGCCCAACATGCACAGGCCACGCGCAATCACCATCACACCGAGTGAAACAATGAAGTGGTGCAGCCCAATTCCGGTTACCATGAGCCCCATGACCGCGCCAATGCCAGAACAGGCCATGATAGCAATGAGTGAGGAAAGCCAAGGATCTAATCCTGCCAGAAAAAGACTGCCCGCAATCACCATAGCAAGAGCGGTGACCGAGCCCACAGACAGATCTATGCCACCTGAAATCAGCAAAATGGTCATGCCAATCACAACGATTGCTTCAACTGAAAATGACTTGACCATCGACAGAAGATTTTCTGCCGTCATGAAATATTCTGAAGCAAAGGACATCACCACAAAGATTGTGGCGATGATAACGATTAGACCTGTCTCACGTGCCTTAAAGGCGCGTGAGACAGGACTTGTTACTTGTATCGACATATCAATTTTTCCATTTCCTTATGCGCTCCGCTTCTTCCAACCGGTATTCGATGCCATTTGCATGATCGCTTGCTCGCTCAACTGGTCAGCGGATAATTCTCCCGTCATTTGACCCTCTGCCATGACGAGGACGCGGTCGCATAATCCAATCAATTCGGGCAGCTCTGAGGATATGACCAAAATGCCGACACCCTCGCTCGCGAGATCGCGGAGAATTTTGTGGATCTCTGACTTTGCACCTACATCGACACCTCGTGTCGGCTCATCCAAAAAGATAACCTTTGGCTTGACAGCCAAGAGTCTAGCGAGCGCCACTTTCTGTTGATTACCGCCGGACAAGGTCGATACAGTGTGGCGCATACTTGCAGCTTTAATATTTAATTTTTGCCCTAAACTCTCTGCCAGCCGAGATTCGGTTCCACGATCAATCAGTCCCGCGCCGTTTGAAACGTGAGCCAGATTCAAAGCTGAAATATTGGCATCGATAGGGAGGTCGAGAAAAAGACCATCGCCTTTACGATCCTCGGAAAGGTAGACGATACCCTCCGCAATAGCATCGGCGTAGTCTCGTAGCTTAAGTTCACGCCCGTTCAGCTTAACGCGGCCCTTCGCATTACCCTCAAGGCGACAAATCCCGCGCATGACTTCTGAACGCCCTGCCCCAATCAGTCCCGCCACGCCGAGCACCTCCCCTGCACGCAGTACAAAAAAAATGTTCTGAAATCGGCTACTGCTCAGCCCTTCTACCTCAAGAATAGCCTGACCCGGCGCAGTAGCTAGCTTAGGAGGATAAAGGCTTTCAATCTTCCGTCCAACCATTGCATTGACAACATTTTCGGCCGTCGTCTCTGAAACTTTATCCGTGCGTATAAGTTCGCCATCGCGAAACACCGTCACGCGGTCGCAGTTTTCAAAGATCTCCACCATGCGATGAGAAATATAAATGATCGCAATGCCCCGAGCCGCAAGGGAGCGCATGATACCAAACAATATCTGGGCCTCGCGCTCGGTGAGCGCCGCTGTTGGCTCATCCAGAATCAAAATTCTGCAATCCAGCGTTAACGCCTTTGCTATTTCAACAAGTTGTTGATTGGAGATCGAAAGATCACGAACCAGAAGGCTAGGATCAATATCCGATAGTTGCGATAACACGTCCCGGGCATTCGCCTTAAGTTTGGCGGCATCCATGAGCAATGCATGGCTTTGGTTTGTCGCCGCCATAAAAATATTTTCCGCTACCGAAACGTCCGGACAAAGAGCAATTTCTTGATGAACAAAACCGATACCAAGTTTTTGTGCATGGGCGGGAGATGAGATCCGAACCGGTCTACCGTCGATCAGAATCTTGCCACTATCCGGCTGGAGAATTCCGTCAATGATATTCATGAGCGTTGACTTACCCGCACCATTTTCGCCAGCGATCGCGTGAATTTCTCCACGTTTGAGGTCAAAATTAATTCCACGAAGGGCACGAACCGGACCAAAGCTGCGAGTAACATTGCGGATCTCTAAAACAGTATCGGTCATTTCACGGCTCCTAGTAAGGCGACCCGCCCCACGGTTCTTGGGGCGGGCCTTCGAAAGGTCAGCTGCGGCCTTTCATGTACTTTGCAAGATCAAAGCTGTCAGCGTTGTCCTTTGTGATCACCGCAAATCCATTGTCCATGGACGGGAACTGCATGGGATTGAACCGGGACACTTTGTAGTCGTTGAACGGATCAATCAGATCTTGATGTGCCGCTAGAAAAGTGTTCATGAATCCTAAGAAACCCTGCACGCCTTGATTAGGATTCAGGGCCATATGGATGTTGCCAGCTTTGATTTCTGAAAGTGTGGCGGGGGTAACATCCGCATGAATAATAATTATTTTTTTGCCAGCTTCCTTCACAGCAGCGACAGCGCCTTCGGCTGAACCAGCTTCTGGTATCCACAGGGCAGCAAGTTTTGGGTTAGCCTGAAGCATCGTCGTTACAGCCTGATAGGCAGCGTTCGAGTCCTGATTGGTGGCTTGGCGGCCAACAAGTTTCATTTTTGGGTAATTTTTATCCATATATGCGATTAGAGCAGTAACGCGCAGGTCGTGATTGGATTGCCCAGGATTTTCCAAAACCGCATATTGCGAACTGTCGCCGACCTTCTTAACAATCTCTTCGGCAGCAAATTTAGCTTCGGCTAGATTATCTGACGTTACATAAGCTGTGCGCTTCGATTTGGGGCTGTCCGCCGCAAATGTCGTTACAGCAATACCTGAATCGATAGCGGCATTAATTGGATTAATAAAAGGATCTGCTTGCATTGGGTGCAGCAAAACACCCGCTGGCTTTTTAACGAGATCCTGCTCAAACGAAGCAATCTGCTTGGCTATGTCATAATCGGGCGTACCCGAGAAAACTGCCTTGCAGCCCAGCGCTTCGGCTGCCTGCTTAAACCCTTGGAATACAGGGACCCAATAAGGATGGGCCGAAACCATGACGTTCATAACATAGGTTTCACCGGGTTTGCAGGCTAACTTACTTTGAGCTGACGCTGCTCCGCTTAAACCTACCAAACCCGCTATCGCCAAAGCAATAAGCGAACGGCGTTTATTAAACTCCATAACTTCCTCCCTTAAGTTAGTCGCTACTTTTTAACTGTGTAGCTGAAATATATTTCACAACATGATTTTTGTTGCAGGTCCATTTGTTAGAAGAAATATTTTGGCTAGTCAATCATTATGCAATTTATTTTATATATTGAAATTTATTTCAAAACCTAGATTCACGCACGAAGTGCAACTGGGTTGAAAGATTTGTTAAACACCTCGTGAGGTGTTTTTTATCCAAGTCGCTTTCGGGAGCGTTTATTAAGAATAGCCTCGATTTTGGCAAGTGATCTTGCCCCCGAAGAACGTCTCCCAAGGCTGAATGTGTATTATCAGTTTTGGAGGAACGAACATGACGGGAATCGTGCGGGCGCGCTACACGCTGGAGTTCAAGCAAGAGGCGGTTAGGCTGGTGCGTGGTGGTCAATCACTGACC
>CANCAR010000176.1 GCA_947374125.1 Hyphomicrobiales bacterium
ACCAGCCTTTGGCGGCGGTATTGATCCCGCAGGCGGACGACTCCAAGCCGCTTTTCGAGATGATTGAGCTCCTGTTTTTTGCCTATCGTGACTTCGTGGGTGATCCTGACCGACTTTTAGAAGATTATGGGTTTGGCCGTGCGCATCATCGGGTGATTCATTTTGTTGATCGCAACCCGGGACTGACCATCGCTGAACTTCTCGATATTTTGAAGATTACGAAGCAAAGTTTGAACCGCGTCCTCAAAGAACTCATTACCAAGGGTTACGTGGAAAGTCGTTCTGGGATTGAAGACCGTCGTCAGCGGCATCTTCATTTGACGGCGCGCGGAAAAAATCTTGCACGGGATTTGGCCGCGCTACAGATGCGACGCCTCTCGCGGGCTATTGCGGAAATCGGACCCAACGAGGCTTTTGCGGCGAGGCGTTTTTTGGAGGCCATGATTGAGCCTGCCGGTCGGGCTGAAGTGGAGCGGGTTATTGCTGCTCGAGATGTTTCGCCATGAACGCTGCGAGGCAAAAAGCGGAAATGGGAGTTCATGCGCCGCATATTTTGGTGGTTGATGATGACCGTCGGTTGCGAGAGCTTTTGTCTCGGTTTTTGGGCGAGAATGGTTTTAGGGTAACGGTTGCTAAGGATACGGCAGAGGCGAGGGCGCGTTTGGCGCTGTTTATCTTTGACGGAGTAGTTTTGGACGTCATGATGCCCGGCGAGAACGGCTTTGAGTTTGCCAAATTTCTGCGCGGCCAATCGGATATTCCCATCCTCATGCTGACCGCACGGGTGGAAACAAAGGATCGCGTTCAAGGGCTTGAAATCGGCGCTGATGATTATTTGCCAAAGCCTTTTGAGCCGCGTGAATTACTGCTTCGCCTCGGTAACATGCTGCGCCGTACGGCGGCAGCTACCGCCAAGGCCGTTGAGCCAGCCGATACCGTGCTTTTTGGCGAATTCACTTTCCGTATTGAACGGGGCGAATTGCGCAAAGGGGCTGAGTTGGTTCGTTTGACGGATCGGGAGCGAGAATTACTGCAAATTTTGGCCAAGAGCCGGGGTGAAGCCGTGCCGCGCGATGAGATTGCGGGGGATGAGGAATTAGGCGAGCGGACGGTTGATGTACAAATCAACCGGCTGAGGCGCAAAATTGAGGCGGACCCTTCGAACCCTGCGCATCTTCAGACGGTGCGCGGCTTCGGCTATCGATTATTGGTCGATTAGCCATGGAAAAGCGGGCAACATTACATTTTGGCCTTTTACGCTTTTATCGCCGGGCTTCTAGCTGGCTTCGGGCGCAAATGCCGAAGGCGCTTTTTACCCGTGCGCTGATCATCATCATTGCGCCAATGGTGCTTCTGCAATCGGTTGTAGCTTACGTCTTTATGGAGCGCCATTGGCAGTTGGTAACAAGGAGATTATCAGCGGCTGTGGTGCGCGATATAGGCTCGTTTATTGACGTCATCCAGCTCTCGCCCCGTCATGAACTGACCGACAAAGTGATTAAGATCGCGGGCGACCGGGTGGGGCTCGATATTGAGATTATGCCACCCGGGCCACTGCCCGCGCCGGGACCGCGGCCTTTCTTTTCTATTCTTGATAATGCGCTGTCTGATGAAATCAATGATGTGATCAAGAGACCCTATTGGATTGACACCGTAGGGTCGTCCGATTTGATCGAAATCCGCATTCAGCTTGAATGGGGCATTATGCGGGTTTTGACGCAACGCTCGCAGGCCTATGCGTCGAACACGCATATTTTTATCCTCTGGATGGTTGGCACCTCACTGGTTCTGCTGTTGGTCGCGATTTTGTTCTTGCGCAACCAAATCAAACCCGTGTTGCAACTGGCCGAAGCCGCCGAGAGCTTTGGTAAAGGCCGCGAGATTGATTACCGCCCACGCGGTGCCAAAGAAGTACGCCAAGCGGGCATGGCGTTTTTGGAAATGAAACGCCGCATTGAACGGGCGCTGGAACAACGCACAACGATGCTCAACGGTGTGAGCCACGATTTGCGCACGATTTTGACGCGTTTTAGGTTGTCGCTCGAAATGGTGGATGAAAGCGCCGAGCTGGAAGCGCTCAAAAAAGACGTCGACGAGATGTCACGCATGTTGGAAGGCTATCTCGCCTTCGCGCGTGGTGATGCCGCAGAGGCTGCCGAACCCGTTTCGGTTCGCGCTTTACTCGATGAGCTCAAAGCCGATGGCGAGCGGCAGGGGCACCCGACTACGATTGATATGTCGGGTGATCCGGTGGTGACCATTCGCCGCGACGCGATCAAGCGCTGTCTTGTTAATCTGCTGAGCAACGCGGTGCGCCATGGTGACAAGATTGCTTTGTCTGCCGTGTTGGATGGGCGCTGGCTGTTGTTCCATATCGACGATGACGGACCGGGCATTCCCGCAAGTCGTCGCGAGGACGTGTTCAAGCCCTTTGTGCGGTTGGATGAAGCACGCAATGTGGATGAAGGCGGCTCGGGATTGGGGCTCTCGATTGCGCGGGATATTGTACGGTCGCATGGCGGCGATGTGGTGTTGGTCGATAGCCCGATGGGTGGGTTGCGGGCTACGGTGAGGATACCGGTGTGATATCTATTTGAACTCAGATGCAATGAAATTATGCTTTACGGAATGCGTAATTTTTGTTAATGATCTGGTGCAATGATCGTAAGTTACCGCGATAAGCGAATCGAGCGGTTTGCCGCCGGGGAACACGTCAAAGAGTTTTCCGGCTTTGCTCGGCAAGCTGAAATGAGGCTCGACCGGATGGACGGGGCGACCAGCCTTGCCGATCTGGGTGCTTTGCCCGGCAATCGGTTGGAAGCCTTAAAGGGCGACCGCTCCGGACAGTTTTCAATCCGTATCAACGATCAATGGCGGATTTGTTTTTTGTGGCCGGAAGGATCGCCCGGTCCGGTGGATGTTGAGATCGTCGATTATCACTGAAGGAATGCACTCCATGGCCCGTACCCCGATTCACCCCGGTGAACACCTTGCTGAAGAACTGCGCGAGTTAAGTATGTCCGCAGCCGAACTTTCGCGGCAGATCAAAGTGCCGGTCAACCGCGTCACGGGTATCATCAACGGGCAACGCGGGATTACGGCGGATACTGCCTTGCGCTTGGGGCACTGGTTTGGCACCAGCCCGCAATTCTGGTTGAATTTGCAGCAGCTCTATGAGCTTCGGCTTGCTGAGGGTGAGGTGGGGGAGACAATTGCTAGGCTTCCGCGTCGGGTGGATGGCGCAATGGGGAGTGGCGTTCGGGCGGTTGTCGCTTGAGATTTTTGGTCGTTTGTGATGTCCTTGATACGTTTTTATTGCCAATTTTAAATCCTCTGAAATTAATCTATATAAAATGAAAATACTAAAAAATTTTGGGGAAGAATGTAAGGAAATGATTGACCTAAGCCTTGTTCATATTACGCTAAGAAATATGCGAAATATGATTGTGAGAAAATATGAAAATCTGCTTCGTTGCACAGCCCTTTAACTCAGAAACTTATGATCAGCGCTTTGAACAGACCTATAAAAAGGCGATTGAAGCGGCCCAATTAATCCCGTATCGAGTTGATAAAGACCCATCTACGGTGATCATAATTGAAAAAATTGAACAAAAAATTGCTGAATGTTCAGTATTTTTTGTTGATATCAGTGAAAATAATCCGAACGTTTGGTTTGAATTCGGAATGGCCCGCGCTCTTCAAAAAGAGATGGTCATTGTTTGTGATAAGTCAAAACGAGACAAACTCCCATTTGATGTGCAACATCGTAATACTATTATATATAAAACAGAAAACGAGGATGATTTCATCGATTTGCGGAATAGCATTACGGCGTCAATAAAATTGGCCACAACGAGGGAAAGTCAAAATAGAAAATTGTACCGAACGAATTTCGAAGCTTTGGGAATAAAAGATTTGCAAAGTTTTGAAGTTAATTTTTTACTATCGATTGCGAATTGCGCTCATGGTCCGGATTTGTCTGTCGGTCATTTCGAAATTGCCAATGATATGGAAAAGAGAGGATTTACACGAGCCTCAACCAATATGGCTGCGATGAGTTTGTCACAGGTTAATTATATAAGTAAAGGTACTGTAGAAGATTACAATGGCGAGCATTATCTCGGTTACTCTATTTCTCCAGATGGTTGGGATTGGATATTAAGACATCCAAATCTAAGCCAATTTATATTTATCGAAAAAACTGATATTTTAGATCCGAATATCCCATTTTAATCCGAACTCCAAATACCTACCTCCTCCTCTTCGGCTTTGCCTCCCCGCCGCCCCAATTATGCGGCCCCATATCCGCATCGGTCGGCTTATGCGCCCGCGTCGGTGGCAGGTTCGCCGCGGAGCCATACATGCGTTCGCCCTTAAACCGTCCGGCCTCGCGCTCAACATCCGATTGCCTTGCGAGCGGATCATTGGCAATTGCAAGCTCTGTGGCCTCCAGCCGCTTGATCTCATCACGAAGCCTTGCCGCCGTCTCAAATTCGAGATTGGCCGCCGCCTCGCGCATGCGTTTTTCGAGGTCGGCGAGGGTGGCTTTCATGTTGTGGCCAGCACTTGGTGCGTTGGCCATGCCGATATCGACCTGCACATGGTCGCGCTCATAGACGCTGTCCAGAATATCGGAGATGCCGCGCTTAATCGATTCCGGTGTAATGCCGTGTTCGAGATTATAGGCGCGTTGCTTTTCGCGGCGGCGCGATGTTTCGGCCATCGCGCGTTCCATCGAGCCGGTGATTTTATCGGCATAGAGTACGACTTTGCCTTCGACGTTACGCGCGGCGCGGCCGATGGTCTGGATCAGTGAGGTTTCCGAGCGCAAAAAGCCTTCTTTGTCGGCATCGAGAATGGCAACCAACGCGCATTCGGGGATATCCAGGCCTTCGCGCAGCAGGTTGATACCGATGAGCACATCGAAGGTACCAAGGCGTAGATCGCGGATGATTTCGATGCGCTCAATCGTATCGATATCCGAATGCATATAGCGCACGCGCACGCCATTTTCGTGTAGATATTCGGTGAGGTCTTCGGCCATGCGTTTGGTGAGCACGGTGACCAGCGTGCGGAAGCCTTGGGTGGAGACTTCGCGCACTTCGCCCAAGAGATCATCGACTTGCGCACGCGCCGGGCGGATGATGACTTCGGGGTCGATGAGACCGGTGGGACGAATGACCTGCTCGACGAACACGCCGCCGGTTTGTTCCATTTCCCATTCGCCGGGCGTGGCTGAAACATGCACGGTTTGTGGGCGCATGGCGTTCCATTCCTCAAACCGCAACGGGCGGTTATCGAGGCAGGAGGGTAAGCGGAAGCCGTATTCGGCGAGGGTCGCCTTCCGCTTAAAGTCGCCGCGATACATGCCGCCGATTTGCGGCACGGTGACGTGGCTCTCGTCGGTAAATACCAGAGCATTATCGGGCAGGTATTCAAAGAGCGTCGGCGGCGGCTCGCCCGGCTTGCGGCCTGTGAGATAACGCGAGTAATTCTCGATGCCTTGGCACACGCCGGTGGCTTCCAGCATCTCGATATCGAATAGTGTGCGTTGTTCTAACCGCTGCGCTTCGAGCAGGCGGCCTAAGCGATTGAGATCATCCAGCCTGTGCTTCAGCTCTTCTTTGATGCCCTTCACCGATTGCAGAAGAGTAGGGCGCGGCGTGACATAGTGCGAATTGGCGTATACTTTGACCGCCTCGAGATCGGCGGTTTTATTGCCGGTGAGTGGATCGAATTCGACAATGCTTTCGACCTCATCGCC
>CANCAR010000177.1 GCA_947374125.1 Hyphomicrobiales bacterium
AGTTATCGGAATCAGCTTTTCGGGAGGTGTCGCTGGAGCTATCTCGTCCCTCCAGACGGGTCTCAACGGCATTGGCGCTGGTCTAACGGCGGCGGTTGGGACGCCAACAAGCAATCTATCGATCACTTCAGCGGCACCTGCTTCAGTAACTGCCCTTTCTGCCACCATCACCAATACCGCATTGCAGGGGCAGGGGACCGCTCTTCCAGTTTTTACCGATTCTTCAAGCGGATTAGCTTACACGGGCTCGCTTGATGGTACTACCCAGCGCATTGGCCTGGCCGGTCGTATCGTTGTGAATCCAGCTCTTGTTGCTGCACCATCGGCATTTTCAGATTATACGGGAACCACGGTTTCGGGTGATCCAACCCGCATGAATGACCTTGTCAATCGGCTGACCAATAATGGTGTGGCCGTCTATTCAGATTCCGGACTAGGTGTAACGTCCGGCACAGCTACGGTTGGAAAGCTCGTTCAACAGATCGCCCAGACCCAAGCGAATGACACCAACCGACTTAAAAGTCTCGACGCTAGCCAGTCCACCATCCTTGCCTCAGTCCAGAGCCGGTTCAGCCAGACGTCCGGTGTCAATATGGATAAGGAACTAACTGATCTTACCCAATTACAAAGTGTTTACACTGCGAACGCGAAGGTCCTAGCGGCCGTGAAGGAAATGTTTGACGTTTTGATGCGTATCTAATTGAGGACAAAATACTATGGCGATTTCTGGATCAGTGACAAATTCATTTCGAAGCGCCTGGGTCGCGGGAACGTTAACGCAAATCCATGACGCACTTAATGAGAAGTCACAACAATTGGCGAGCGGAAAGATTGGCCAGACGTATGCCGCTTTCGGTAACAATGTGTCCCGAAGTGTCGATTTAAGATCAAAATTGTCGCAGATAGACTCATATAACGTCGAAATGGCCGTGGGCAATGCGAGCCTCTCGGCGGTAAATCAGGCTATTACATCCTTGTCTAATACAGCTTCGACGGCTTCCAACGGTCCGCTCAGCACGCTACAGGCAACTGATACGGCGGGACGTACTGCTGCTCAAGCGAGCCTGAGAGCTACTCTGACGACGATGCTGAGTTATATGAACGTGCAAGACGGTGATGCCTATTTATTCGGCGGTAGCAACCTAGGTTCAGCACCTGCACTTGATGTTTCGACCATACTTGATGGGAGCGTTTCGACGGGTAAAGTCGGGCTTGAAGGTTATGTTTTGGAACGGCAAACGGCGGATTTAGGGACGAACAGTTTGGGCCGCTTGCTTGTAACATTGCCGACTGGAGGAACGACAGTAACGCTGGCGGAAGAGGCTGCAAATCTACCCTTTGGAATGACCATTAGTTCGGTAAGTTCCACGCTTTCTAACGCTACATCTACGCTTTCTGGGACCTCTCCTAAAACAGTTGATGTTGCATTTTCCGGCCTTCCGGCTACGGGCGGTGTTTTCACCGTCACTCTAAATTTACCCGACGGAACTTCGAAGGATGTGACGCTCACAGCGGATTCTGCTGCTGATACAAACAAGTTTGCAGTTGGTGCTGATGCTGCAACAACAGCCACTAATTTTAAAAATGCTCTTGTAACCTCTTTGCAATCAATGGCGTCCACGGCTCTATCGGGTGCTTCGGCTGTTAAGGCGGCGAAAGATTTTTTTGCAGGCTCATTAACCTCGCCGCCGAAGCGCGTGGCAGGATCGCCAGCGACAGCAACGGCGTTCGTGACAGATAACGCGCAAAACGCGGCGTCAACTGTCGTTTGGTATCAGGGAACCGGTGTCGATGCGGCGGGAGACCCTAGGCTTGATCGGGTTGCCCAAATTGGTTCTGGAACAACCGTTGGGCTTGGCGTGAGGGGGAATGAAACCGGCTTTGTCAACACTCTATCTGCCGTCGCGGTAGCGGCCGTCGCCAAGTTTTCTACGACCGATCAAACGTTGGCGCAGAACCAGTTTAATGATCTCATCAAGCGCGCGCGAGATGGTGTGACGCTAGGCAAATCTGGGCTTCAAGCGGCCCAAGTTTCCATTGCATCGTCCCAGACGCAGATCAAATCAGTAAAAGAACAAAACATAGCAACAAAAAATGTCATCAATACGGTAATTAGCTCGATTGAGGATGCATCTCCAGAACAAACAGCAGCTGAGCTTTCTTCGCTTCAGACGCAGATTCAGGTTGCCTATCAGGTCACAGCAAAGCTTCTTAAGCTTTCGCTGGCTGATTATCTCTAACAGGCCATTTAAAAAATAGGGCGGCGGGCTAATGGCCCCCCGCCCATATGTTTGCCTACATTCTGGTGTTCAGGCGGCAACTTTGGGTTCCGCCGATAAACCCAAGGCCACATTGCGATTAATCTCGATCAAGGCGTCAAGATCTGACGGTTTTGGATCAACGATGAGATCCAATGATCGGTTAAAAATAAAAACCGCGATGATGGTGATATTTCGTTTGAGGTCATCGGGGAGCGGGGAATCCGTTTCGGTCGCAGAAGTTGCCAAGATCGTCCACAGCTTGCGGTTATACACGACAGCAGCATCGAGATCAGACGAATCCGTTTCCCAGTTATCCTGCACATTCTTAAGCCGCGATGCTGCTTTCATCAACAAAGTTGCCTCAAGCTGTCGCGGACTTGTGCCCGTCTGAGCTGTCTTCTGGTAGGCGTTCATGGCGTAATTCATTATTAATCAACTCCCTTTCATAGTCGATGAGCGCACGCGTCGCTTTAATGGCTTTGTAGATGTCGCCGGCCAGTATTTGGTCTGTCACTTTGCTGATCAGTGGCCATGCGCTTGGTACCGCCGACATGAAATCATCCACGAGGGCGATAAAGGCATTGCGGTGGGCAGCCACGTCTTTGTCGAGATACATGAGCTGCAGAACAAAATAGATCCTCTTTGCGGGGGTATCCGCTACCGATGCAGAAAGAATATCCTTTTCGCGCATAATGGGCGTTTCGCCCTCGATAAAGAGGCGACTGCGTGTGTCGCCATTTCGAATGACGGCGTTCCCAATCACAATTCTCTCATTTGGTTTCAATTCTACCTTGAGAGCCATCGTGTTCATGTCCTTTTAGCGACGGATGCAAAACAGGCCCGGATTTCTCCGGGCCCGTCTATAGTGTAAGATACGCTTTAAGGAACAGTGAACATTACGTCATTCAAATGGTATATTATTTATAACGTTAGGTTAGAAAAGACGGGTGATTGCCGCGTCAGCCTGCGAGGCAAGCGAGAGCGTCGTCTGCGCGAGCTGCTGGCGAGTGTTGAGCGCCAAGAGGTTTGCCGACTCTTCGTTCTGATCTGCCATGGTCAAGTTATCAGCACCGGAATTTAACGTCTGGACGAGGGTCTTTGTGAAGGAGGTACGGTTCTGGATAACCGTCTGGTTCGACGCAAAGACGGCAGCCTGCGCGGCGATTTTATCTGCTGCTTTCTTAAGATTGGCAGTCGCAACATCGACGTCGTCATTGCTGCGGAAGCTATTGGTTGCAGCGGCAATACCAAGATCGCCCTCAGCGGTATAATTGACACTCGAAACGGTGATTGAGCTAGTTCCGCTCTCATTAAAGGTTACCTTGAGGTCTTGGCCTTGGAGAAGATTAACACCACCATAGGACGAATCTTGGATGGTTTGATCAATCTGCTTCAAGAGGGCGTCGAATTGCGTTGAAAGTGATTTACGCGTCGTATCAACAAAATCAGTACCCGCTACAGCAACGGTTGAGCCTTCTAACGTCTTGGAGCCCAATAAGAGCTTTAGTTTCGCGTCCGTATCGTCAGATTCTAATGAAACTGTTTTTCCGCTTGAAGACGTAATTTGCAAGTTACCGCCAACAAGGGCTGCCTTGATCGCAGTACCATTGCCCTTCGGATTCAGCGTCGTGTTGGTATTGATATCGTCGATAACATCTTGAACCGTTGTGGTTGCCGAAAGCGTCGTCGTCGTAACGGCCGATCCGCCATCTACCGAAAGTTGGAGAAGCTTACCGCTTGTCATACCGACGATACCAGCGCCGGCGGTACCAGCTACCAAATCAGTGGCCTTAAGCGGCGTTACGAGCGTACCCGTCAGCGTGTTGTTCTGTCCGGATTGATTGGCTTTGCCAACGAGACCCTTGGCAGAATCAATCAATGATTTAACCGAGTCGAGACCTTTACTGGTTGCCTGCATCACGGAGGATGCCTGCTGCATATCATCCAGCAGGTTCGACAGATCGCTGGCGCGGCTGGTCAAATTGGCTGCACGGAAATAGCTATTAGGGTTATCGAGGGCAGAACCAACGCGTTTGCCGGTAGCCAGACGAAGCTGGGCCTGTTGAACAGCACCTTGGTTGCTTTGGAGGGTCGACAATGCACCACGCATACCGACGGAGAGTGAAATAGCCATGATGTATACCTTCTGGTTGAAACATTAGAATCCAACTCTTCTGAGTTGAACAAAATCGCTTCTAATGTGAGGCCTTAAAGATATGCTTCCAAAAAAATGTGCAATTTTAAATTGTAACCCTACGTCATATTACAACCTATGATATGGTTTATCTTCGGTAAAGAAATTTAGTATGTGTTTATTTTAATGGAGGGTTGGCATGTTAGAGTTTTTGAAGCGCTTGGGGCCGCAATCGGCCGGAATGGATTATCGGGATCAGCTGATTGCCGCAGGTGGTTCGTTGATTTTGTTTAATGCCTTGGCGCTTCTTGGCTTGGTTTTTTGGGAGAAATTTGCAATCGCAATTCCCCTCATAGCGCCGCTTGGAGCCTCTGCGGTCATCGTCTATTGCGCGCCGAAAAATCCATTGGCCCAACCTTGGAATGTCGTGATTGGTAATGTTTCAAGCGCGCTGATCGGAGTAGCCTGCGCAAAGTTTATTCCCTATCCAGAGTTGGCGGCTGGCTTTGCTGGCTTTGGATCGATTATCGCGATGGTTGGACTTCGCGCACTTCACCCTCCCGGCGGAGCAGTTGCTCTAACGGCTATTTTGGGTGGCGAACCGATCCAAAACCTAGGTTATTCGTTTGTTTTAAACCCAGTCCTCGTTCTATCGCTATTTCTTGTCTTGTTCGCGGCCCTCTATCAAAGAGCAGTTCGTGGGCATTTTACAATCCGCTGACGGGTCAGGACCGCAATTTTGCAACGGCTTTGGCAACCAGAGTCGTAAGGCCAGGCTCAGGCGTCACGTCAATGAAGGCAAACAAATCTTCGCGCATCTTTTTATTCCAGAATTTGGAAATATGATCGCGAATGCCTTCAATTCCAGTATCCTCGGGATAGCTTTTAAAAAAATCCCCCATCTGATTTGCCATTTTGACGAGCTTGTGCGGACCCGTTTCTGATTGGTGTGGTATCGTTGTCATGCGCATTTCTCCAACAAAATGTCAGGCGTAAAGCCTGTGAAATGGGTCGCGCTATCGGAGCGGGCGATGGCGTAAAGAGTTACGCCTAACGCCTGGGCACGCTCGATTGCGAGGCTCGTTGGCGCAGAAACGGCGATAAGGGTGGAAACACCAAAACTGGCTGTTTTCTCGATCATTTCATAGGAACAGCGGCTCGTGATGATGATGAAGCCTCCTAGTGGGTCAATCGCCTGCCGCAGCATTGCGCCGATTAGTTTATCAAGCGCGTTATGACGGCCCACATCCTCTCGCGCTATTAGCACTTCACCCGAGAGATCACACCAAGCGGCGGCATGTACGGCACGGGTGGCGTCATTAAG
>CANCAR010000178.1 GCA_947374125.1 Hyphomicrobiales bacterium
ACGAATAAAAGCGCGCGCGCGATGGGACAGACCCGTTAAGCGACCATTCTCCAAGCGAAGACCGTGCTTTTCCTCAGCGCTGATTTCGCCGAAGGTACGTGTTTCGCCCTCGGGGATAAAAATCGGATCATAGCCAAACCCTTGGGTTCCACGGGGTGGGAAGGTGAGTGTTCCGAAAATCCGACCTTCAGCGATGAGCGTCTCACCGTCTGGCCAAGCCAGAACGAGGGAAGATACGAAATGGGCTTTAGCGCCTTCAGGCTCTACATCGCGGCTTTTTAACTCATGGGCGACACGCGCCATGGCGGCGTTGAAATCCCGGGGATGCCCTGCCCAATCCGCCGTAAAAAGTCCCGGTGCACCGTCGAGCGCGTCAACGGCCAGTCCTGAATCATCCGATAATGCAGGCAATCCCGTGGCTTTTGCGGAGGAGTGCGCTTTGATCGCCGCGTTCTCGGCGTAGATCGTGCCGTTTTCAACAGGCTCGGGTAGACCAAGCGCCGCGGCAGAAAGCGTTTCGAGCCCATAAGGCGCAAGAAGATCCTGCATTTCTGCGAGCTTACCCGCATTATGCGTGGCGATCACGATTTGGCCCGAAAGAGGTCTTGTCATGCGTTCGCTCAACCGATAACCGATTTTTGCATCGCGACGAGGCCACCAATGCCGTTTTTGGCCAAGCGTAAAAGGGCCATAAGCTCTTCCTCTGAGAAGGGCTTGCCTTCCGCTGTACCTTGCACCTCGACCAGCCCACCTGAGCCCGTCATGACGAAATTGGCGTCGGTCTCAGCGGACGAATCCTCGATATAATCGAGATCGATCACGGGAGAGCCTTTGACGATGCCACACGAGACCGCTGCTACATGGTCACGTAACGGGTTGCCAGTGATGATGGAGCGCGATTTCATCCACTGAATGCAATCATGCAGCGCAATCCAAGCGCCCGTAATAGCAGCCGTACGCGTGCCGCCATCCGCTTGGATGACATCGCAATCGAGCGTGATTTGCTTCTCATTGAGCTGCGTTAGATCCACGACGGAGCGGAGCGAGCGGCCAATTAGGCGTTGAATTTCCTGGGTCCGGCCGGATTGCTTGCCAGAGGTGCTTTCGCGGCGCGTGCGCTCTAACGTTGCGCGGGGCAACATGGCATATTCCGCCGTGACCCAACCTTTTCCGGTGCCGCGCAACCATGGCGGCGCCTTTTCTTCTAATGAGGCGGTGCAGAGGACATGGGTCTCGCCGAATTTAATGAGGCAGGACCCTTCGGCGTAGCGGGCAATATTGCGTTCCATGGAGACGGTTCGCATTTCATCGGGGGCACGTTTTGATGGCCGCATGGGTAAGGTTCCTGTTAGACTGCCCTCTTCTAGGCGCGGCTACGCGATCAAGCAAGGCGCAAGAACGCGCCATTCCGCGATCTGGGCTTGATCGTAGGGGTGGGAGACCGCACATTGGATGGGTGTTCAATTCTAAGTTAAGGGTGATATCGAGCAACACATGCGCAATGAACCGTTCTCTCCTAAGGCCAGTGCTTTGATGGATCTGAATGAGCGATCCAGAGAAATTTTTCGTCGAATCGTGGAATCCTATCTTGCGACCGGTGAACCGGTGGGATCGCGCAATCTATCCCGGATTATCCCGATTGCGCTTTCACCTGCCTCAATTCGGAATGTTATGGCCGATCTAGAAGGGTCGGGGCTGATTTATGCGCCCCACATTAGCGCAGGTCGGTTGCCTACCGAGCTGGGTCTTCGGTTCTTCGTTGATGCGTTGATGGAAGTGGGGGATCTTTCGTCTGAGGACCGTGGCCGGATTGAAGCACAAGTGCGCGCATCGGGTCAGCAAAAGACAACGGAAAGCCTCTTAACCGAAGCGTCTTCGCTTTTATCGGGCCTCTCGCGAGGTGCAGGTGTCGTTGTAACAACCAAGGCAGGTTCGCCTTTGAAGCATATTGAATTCGTACGGATTGAGAAAACGCGTGCGCTTGCCGTCTTGGTTTTTGAAGATGGCGGAATCGAAAACCGCGTGGTTGATCTACCCTTGGGCCTTCCGGCATCCGCCCTCGTCGAGGCGTCGAATTATCTCTCGGAGCGCATTCGCGGCAAGACGATTGCTGACTTGAAAAATGAAATTGAATCCGCCCGTGAAGATGCCGAGCGGGAGCTTGATACGCTGACGGCAGGTCTTGTGGGTGCGGGACTGGCGAGTTGGGCTGGCGAAGCCGACAGCCGGCAATTGATCGTTCGTGGGCAATCGAATTTGCTGGATGACCTTAAGGCGGTAGAAGACCTAGAACGCATTCGCTTATTGTTTGATGACCTTGAGACCAAGAAAGATGTGATTGATCTCTTGTCGCGTGCGGAAACGGGCGAGGGCGTGCGGATTTATATTGGCTCTGAGAACAAGCTCTTCTCCCTTTCGGGCTCATCGTTGATTGCGGCACCTTTTCGGGATCAAAACCACAAAATCGTTGGCGTTCTCGGTGTCATTGGCCCGACCCGCCAGAATTATGCGCGGGTTATTCCGATGGTTGATTATACGGCGAAGGTGGTTTCGAAATTGTTGGAAGGTGGGCGGTAGCGACTTCCGGTTTAAATGATGGTTTCGAGCCCTTTGCGTTCGAGAATATTCAACAATTTGAGAGAAGGGCCGCTTGGGCTTTTTTCTCCCGCTTCCCATTTTCTAACCGTCGATGCGCTGGTGTTCAGGACAGCGGCCAAAACCGCTTGGCTTAAATGGAAAGTCTTGCGTAGGGCTTTAATTTCCTCAGCGTCATAGGAAGGAACCGGCGTAAGACATAGGGCATCATAGGTGCGCATCGTATGCTTTTCGATCAGGCCGAGACGCGCCATATCTTCGGCGGTTTGATGAATGGCGGCCATTAGCGGACTCTTAGAATTACGCTTTACCATAAATGATCTCCTTAAGTGCCCCATCCAAAACCATAGAAGAAATTTGTTCATCATCCAGTGATAATAAATCTTTTGCTACGAACTGAAGAGCCTCTAATTCTAACTCTGTGATCGTGGCGCGGTCGTTTTTCTTGAACCCGTAAAGAAAGAAACAATGCCGCTCTCTTTGAAGTACAACCAAGGTGCGTGCACTACCGCGTTTGCCTTTCCCTGAAAGTGACACACGCTTTTTAAAAACGTTCCCGCCCAGATTGCCATCATGCAGGCCCCCGAAAAGCTCAAACGCCGACTTTTCAAGCGCTTCGTCTTTGAGGCGCGACTTCTTCATCGCTTGCGAAAAATGTAGGGTTTTAAAGATTCGTCTCATCTCTTTATACATGCCACTAAGTGGCATAATAATCAAGATGGTTTGAGTTTTACGCCAATCGAAGTAACGCCGCGCCCGCGAAGGCCAGCCCACAGGCGAACCACCTCAAGAACCCTACTTTTTCACGCAAAATCACACCGGAAATTCCGAGTGCAAAGAGGACGCTGGTTTCGCGCATTGCTGAAGCGGCACCAATAGGGCCATGCGAGAGGGCGTAGAGAAACAAAACATACGACCCCATTGAGATAAAAGAGGCAAAGAAGCCGAAAACCAGCTGCCCATTCATGATGCGGGAGAAGGAGGTTCCATTGGCGCGCAGAAAGAGCGGCATGGCGACCCCGTTGATGATGGCGGCCGTGACGCCATAGGTAACCGGATTACCCGTGGCTTCGATCCCCTTCACATCGGTAATCACGTAGGCTGCGGCCAAAAAGCCACCTAATATAGCAATTGCTACGGGCTTCCAGCCAATTTTTTCGAGCCGCCGTCCCGAAAAGCCCAGCAGAATCACGCCGCTTGAAACCAGAATAATTCCTAAAATGCCGAGTAAGCCCGGCATGCCATGGGGCAATAGGACGACATTAAAGAGCGTAACCGCCAACGGGATCGTACCCCGCAATAAGGGATATGCCATCGCAAAAGGCATAAGCCGATAAATCGCTACCAGAATGCGCAAGGTTCCGATGTTGAACACAATGCCGATTAGGAGCCAAGGCCAGGCACCGAGCGGGGGTAATCCCACCCAAAACAGCGCCGGAAGCGAAATAACCCCCGCCATGAAAACGGTTGCGGTAACGGCTGCGCCCGAATCAGTGCGCGAGCGTGCTGCCGCATTCCATGAGGCGTGGGCCATGGCGCTTAGCAAGGCAGCAAAAAACGGAAGAATATCCAAAGCGGGCTTACAACTTTACGGACCGAAAACGCGTTTAAACAGATGTAACCCGCGCTAAGGCGATTGGCGATTGTCGATTTAGCGCTGCATGGCGGCTATGCAGTGTTGGTGGCGCTTGGAAATTGGCCCTCTTGCTGCTATTGCGGCACTCATGACAACGCACACGTTCGAAAACATTCGTAATTTTTCCATCGTCGCCCATATTGACCATGGTAAATCAACGCTTGCTGACCGGTTGATCCAGACAACCGGCGCCGTTGCTGCTCGCGATATGGTGGAGCAGGTGCTCGATTCGATGGATATCGAACGCGAGCGTGGCATTACGATCAAGGCGCAGACGGTTCGGCTGAGCTACACGGCGCAGGACGGCAAAACCTATATACTGAACCTGATGGACACACCGGGCCATGTCGACTTTGCCTATGAGGTGAGCCGGTCACTAGCGGCGTGTGAAGGTTCGCTATTGGTGGTGGATGCTTCGCAAGGCGTGGAAGCCCAGACGCTTGCCAATGTTTATCATGCGCTCGATGCAGGCCATGAAATCGTGCCCGTGTTGAACAAGATCGATTTACCCGCTGCCGAGCCGGATCGCATCAAACAGCAGATCGAGGACGTCATCGGGTTGGACGCATCCGATGCGGTGCCGATTTCAGCCAAAACGGGCATTAATATCGAAGGCGTGCTCGAGGCGATTGTAAAGCGCTTGCCGCCGCCGAAAGGTGATGAGACGGCCCCCTTGAAGGCCTTGTTGGTCGATAGCTGGTATGATGCCTATCTCGGCGTCATCGTGCTGGTACGCGTGATGGATGGCGTTTTGAAAAAGGGCGCTGACATCACCATGATGGGAACGGACGCCCGTTATCATGTGGAGCGGATTGGCGTGTTTACGCCCAAAATGAACGATGTTGCGCAATTAGGGCCGGGCGAGATCGGTTTTATTACGGCGCAGATCAAGCAAGTAGCCGATACGCGCGTGGGCGATACGATTACGGAAACGAAACGCCCCTGCGCCGAGCCCATGGCGGGCTTCAAGCCTGCCCAGCCGGTGGTGTTTTGCGGGCTCTTTCCGGTTGACGCCGCGCAGTTCGAGGATTTGCGCGCGGCGATGGGGAGATTACGTCTGAATGATGCGAGTTTTTCGTATGAGATGGAATCGTCAGCCGCGTTGGGCTTTGGCTTCCGTTGCGGCTTTCTGGGGCTCCTGCATCTCGAAATCATTCAGGAACGGCTAGAGCGCGAGTTCAATCTCGATTTGATCGCCACCGCGCCGAGCGTGATCTACAAGCTCAAATTGCGCGACGAAACGGATATTGAATTGCACAACCCGGCGGATATGCCGGATATTATGAAAATCATCGAAATCGAGGAGCCTTGGATCAGGGCGACGATTTTGACGCCGGATGAATATTTGGGCTCGGTGCTGAAGCTCTGCCAAGATCGCCGTGGGACGCAAATTGATCTGAATTATGTCGGCAAGCGGGCAATGGTGGTTTATGATTTGCCGCTGAACGAGGTGGTGTTCGATTTTTATGATCGGTTGAAATC
>CANCAR010000179.1 GCA_947374125.1 Hyphomicrobiales bacterium
CCCATGTTAAGACCTGGGCACAGGCGCTGCGGATTGCATGCTTTGCGACCGGCTCCTCCAATCTCGCCGCTTTACGGCAGGCCCCACTGCAACCTTAATTCCAGATTCTTAATCATAAAAAAACCGCGGCCCCGAAAAGCCGCGGTTCAAGTTGCCTGGGTGGAACAACCGCTCAGGGATTAGGGACGCGTAGCTCGGGATAATCTTTCACCATGCTAACGCCGTAGAGGGGCTTGTTGACGCCTTGGTGGCACGTGGCGCAATTGACTTTTGCAACGTCACCCGAAGGGCCTAACCGGTTCGCCGGGAAGACGCCTTGTAGCGACACCAAGAAGGTTTCGTTCACATCCGCTACCATCCGAATGCCATGCCAAGCCGGAACACGTTGCGGACGGCTTTCCGCCCAGCTCGCGAATTGCCGCGAATTGTGACAGAAGGTGCAGTTCACGCCGAGCGATTCCGACATATGGATCATCAGCGCGTAAGTCTTTTCGGTATCCTGAATGCTTGCACCTGGTTTGCCAGTCGGCAAGGCCTCGGTGCCACTGATCCGGATCTGAGCGCCCTTGGCGAGCAGCGTGGTAAACGGATCATAAGGCAGCGACGTTAAACCCACCGATTTCGACGCCAGATTATTACCCTGACGGCTAGCAGACATGCCGGCTGCATGTGGGCCACCATCGTTCTTGAACCAGATATTGGCCGGAACCGGATTGCCGCGATGGCAGGTGTAGCAAGTAACGCCGGTTTGCTGCACATGCGGCGTCCACATCGTGTTGATCTGACGCGTCATCTGCAACATGCGACGGGCGACGACCTTGGTATACAGCCCGTCGTCGGCCATGTTTTCAGGGTTATGGCAATAGGTGCAACCCTGCTCCGGTGAGACCCAGCTCGTGATTGCGCCCATCAGGCGATTGAACTCTTCGACATCAAGATCGCCGAGAACTTTGACGTTCACATAATCCTTGCTGTCCTTCACCTTCACACCGGAAAGCTGCGCCGGTGGGTCCGATTCTGGAGCGACATTTGCCGCCTTCAACACTGCCATCGTCCTTGGGTTCTGGATCAAATCCATGCCCGTACCGCGTGGCCCGACTTGCGTCGATGCCATGGGTGGACGTTCCCAGTGCAACATCATCGCAAGCGTTAGAAGCGTACCTGCGATTATTCCGATAAATGCGAGACCGTATTTCATGATCTGGTCCTTCGCTTACTTGGCCGCGATCGATGGGTCGAGAACTGGAGCCCACATATCGTAGGAATAGGACGGAGCGACGCCGTGTTTGATGCCCCAAAGATACCAGTTGTCGACAGCAGTGCCGGTGAGCAGAATGCCGATACCACCCACGAGCGGGCAAAGCACGGCCATCCACCAAGCCCAGCGATGGATCGATTCCATGGTGGCGTTAAAGCCCATCGTCCAGCGCCAGAAGAGAGCTGCGCGCTCAGACGCCGTTCCACGGTCCACAATCTGCTCGATTTCCCGCTCACCACCCAGCCGCGATACGGCAAGAATGGTAGCCGCATGCATGGCGAAGATCAGCGCGGATCCATAGAGGAACGCGATCGAGAGCATGTGGAAGGGATTATAGAAGAGATTGCCGTAGCGGATCGAGAAGGCCGCCGTCCAATCGAGATGGGGGAAGATACCGAATGGCACCGCCTCGCCAAAATTACCCATCAAGAGCGGACGAATAAAGCCGAGCACGAGGAAGAGCCAGATGGCGGCGGCGAAAGCCCAAGCCACATGGGTACCCATGCCGAGTGCGATGGCGCGACGATAGGTTCTAACCCACCACAAAATAACACTCGTGGTCAGGAAGAAGCCGGCCATCAGCCACCATCCACCCTCCGCCATTGGCGGGAAGTGGAGGCCGTATTTCGCAGGAGGCGGTTCAAGCGCGAGCCAGAAGAGCTGGCGGGCAAACTGCACCGGGTCCCAATTCACCGACGCCCACATGTTGAACCCGATGATTTCAAAGGCGATGAAACCACAGAGCAGCGAAATGGTACCAAGCCAGCCCAGATAGAACGGGCCTACCTGCGCGTCACCGATTTTGCCGAAGAGCCAGACAAAGTACGGTTGGCCGACGCGAGGCTCATTGCCCCTTGTCGAGAAGGCGACGCCCATATCGGCAGGCCCGTGGATCTGCGTGCGGGTAAAGATGTTTTGATATTCGATCATTGTCATTGTCCTCGCTTAGGACCAGATCGGGAGGTCGAGCCACCAGTTCCACCATTCCGGCCAACCTCTGGTCCAAAATGGTCCGCTGATGACGATGCAAACGGCGCTGAAGAATACCGCGCCAAGCGCCAAGAAAAGGCCGAGACGGTGAATACCCAGCGTACCGATCGAATACCCGATTGTGTCGCGGAAGAAGCTGTTTTCGTGTTCGGCCGTCTTAACAGGCTGACCCTTTTGCGGGTTAGTTGCCGACAGAACGAGAGCACCATGCAGCGACAGTGCCAATGTCGTTGTGAAGAACAAGGACACGGCAATCATATGCGCCGGATTGTAATGGAAATGCAGGTATTGGTACCCAACATTAGACACCCAATCGAGATGGCTGATAATACCATAGGGGAAGCCATGACCCCATGCGCCGAGCAGAATCGGTCGAACCACGACAAGGGTAACATAGGCCCCAATCGCGAAGCTGAAGGCGAAGGGAACGTGATACCCAATGCCAAGCTTGCGGCAGATTTCAACCTCCCGCAAAGCCCATGAAACAAAGGATCCAATGGCACAGACCGTAATGATCTGCCAGAAGCCGCCTTCCTTCAACGGTGCCAAGCCGAGGCCATATTTTAGATCCGGCGGCGCGATGTTGATTTGTAGTATGTTCCACGTCGGCCCTTGCGAGGCGGCATAGACAATAAGGGCGGTTCCCAGCGCTGCGAAAAACATCGTCAAAACGCCAAAGAAGCCAACGTAAAATGGACCCATCCAAAAATCGAATAGGTCTCCGCCGATTAAGGTACCGCCGCGTACGCGATACTTTTTCTCGAAACTGAGCATTGCCATCCTGGGTTCTCCGTCTCAGCCAGCGCCGTCAAAAATGAAAACTTTGGGAAAGTGGACGGTGCAACCCTCAAGGAGTTACCCCGTCCACATGTTAGAGAAATGAACCAGCGTTAGCTGATCATTTCGCTGATCGTCACATCCAAAGAAGCTGCTTTCTTGACACCTTCGATCCAATTGAATCGATTGGTTGAAAGCAGAATGAAATGGATGGTGAGAGCCAGAACGGCGAGCCATACTACCAAGGCAATCAACGTCCTGCGCGGATCGAACATCAGCCAAATGCGCCACATGTTTCAATCCTCCTTACGACAACATCGATGTCAGCTGCGAAACAGCTGGCAAAATGTGATCGTTGAGCGAATAGCCATTCACCCCAGGAAACCATGGCCGCCAATTCCAGACGAGGAAGTGGGCGATAACCGCCACCACCACGTAAGCAATCGTGCTGGACATGAACAGACTGTGGTATTCTTTGGCTTCCGCCTCGGTGAGTCCCGTTGAACTCAACGGGCTATTATTATCAGCCATTGCAATTCCTCCGGCTGAGGGCCTTTAGGTCCCCGTTACCGCGACGACCTTCGCGGCTCAGGCCGCCTAAGAATTCAAGAAGAAAACTTAGGCGAATATCCGCCCGACTTGCGCCGTGCGAATGGTTGGACGTCCGCTCTCACATGAAAGCGAACGGGATCGAGTTATAGGTGGCGATTTTGGCCACCTTGAAAACGGATTTGCCATCATCGTGATCGCTAACCGACCAGCGCGATTGGCGGGGCATCAACCGGGACAATGTCACGGCGACGAGAAAAATCGGATAAGCGAGGCAAAAGACGAGATTGAACTCGAGCCGCGACGTCTCCTTACCACTGTGTATTGATGACATGGTCAGCCTCTCCGTTTTTCACTGGCTCGCTGCCAGTTGCATGAAACATTTGACATCAGACGAACTCTTTCTTGGCGACGAGGACGTCTTGGTGAACAACGCGATCCGCTTGCGACCGCCGCGCGACCCGCTCCGCACCATCCCGCAGCCGCTTAGCCGCTGAAATGCGCACCAGCACAGGCTGTTCGTCGACGAGTTGGTCGAGTGCCGCTTTCGCGTCATCATCCCAGCTCAATTCTTGCTGCTGCTTGGCAGGCGTTGCTTCAACCTTGTCCATATCGGTGCCGAGCGGCAAAATGTTGAAAAGCGCGGTAAACAGCGCATTGCAGACTTCTTGGATCAGGTAAGTCGCGCCGGAATACCCCATGAACGGTGTGCCGGTATGGCGGCGGATGATGGCTCCCGGGAACGAGGCGGGAATATAAATACCGCGTCCACCCGCCTCCGCGAGATACATGTTCTCATTGTAGCTGCCGAATAAAATGAGCGGGGTCTTCTCGCGCACCAAGGTGCGGATCGCTTCATTATCGGTCTTTTCCCCCGCTTTGCGCGAAATCGCAAAATTGCAGGGAAGGCCCATCTCATCTTCTAAGAAGTGCCTTAGCCCGCGGCTATAGGTTTCATTGGCAACCACAGCAAAGCTCGCTGTGCCAAAGAAGTCCTGCGTCACCGAGCGCCACAAATCCCAAAGCGGCTTGATGGTGGTGTGCTTCTCGCGCTCGATGAAAGGCTCGGGGTCAAGGCCCAAGATTTCACCCAGCGTGCGAAGAAACTTCGTGGTCGAATGCAGCCCGATCGGGGCCTGCAAATAGGGCCGATCCAATGTTTCGCAGAGCTTGCGGCCATATTCTCGATACATACAGACATTGGCATCCGCATTGATCAGCTTCGGCACATCGGCCAAATGGCTGCCCAGCGGGAATGTCATATTAATTTCAGCACCAATGCCCTCAATCATACGGCGCATTTCGGCGAGGTCCGACCAGGTGTTGAACGTACCGTAGATCGGCCCAATCAGGTTGACCCGTGGCTTCTCACCCTCTTTGCGGGTAGGAGCTGCCGGAATCTTTTTCTTTTTCGAGCCAAATTCCGTCCAAAGCCAAACCATCGCACGGTCGGCACTTTGCCATTGGTCCTCGTCAATCGTACGGGGCAAAAAGCGTTGAATGCCAGTGCCTTGCGGGGTGACCCCGCCACCGATCATCTCGGCAATTGATCCGGTGACCACGACGCTCGGCATCCCCGGATCAAGGGTCTTGTGCGCGCGCTTCATCGCGCCCTCAGTCCCGTGCTGGCCGAGTTCTTCTTCGCCAAGGCCAGTAACGACAATCGGCAATTCATGCGGTGGAAGCGCATCGGTATAATGCAGCACCGAGGTGACAGGCAGGTTTTCGCAGCCCACGGGGCCATCGATGATCACCTGCAATCCTTTGATCGCGGTGAAGACATAAACGGAGCCCCAATAGCCCCCGGCCCTATCATGATCGAGCACTAACATGATGGTGCTCCGCAAAGTGAGATGGAGAGGGTCATATCGCGGTTGACTCCTCTGCCTTGGCGCGGGCAGCCAACATGCCCTGATATTTAGCGCGGAATTCGGGACGATCTTTTGGCGTGTCTTCCCAGACACCAGAAGCGTGGCCGGTACCGACGCCCTCGAAGAAATCCTTCATCGTATCGAAGCGCTCTTTGTTGGCGATCGCCGCGTTGATGACTTGGGCCAACGAGCCTGCACCAGCCGGACCCATGAGAGGACGCGCCGAAATCAGATTGGTGAAGTAAAGCGAAGGAACTGCCAACTG
>CANCAR010000180.1 GCA_947374125.1 Hyphomicrobiales bacterium
AATCAAGTTCTCGAAGACAAACTACGACCGACGCAGGAACTTGCTGACCTGTTCAATTTGACAGGTTCCTTTTTGTGAAACGCTTTAGCCTTAGCCACAGCGTTAAAATTCAATGTGCCTTTCGGCGCTGCGTCGAAAACAGCACTGACGCCATCGCCCAACCCAACACGGCCAAGCCGATTAAGGCGCCGCGATACCCTACAAACGCAACGAGATAGGACACAGGCAACGGCATTAACAAAAGACCGGCATTAAAAGCCGCATTAAAAAGCGCTTGCGGGCCGGAGCGTTCACCCGCGGGCAGGCCTTCGCTGATCCAAGCGGTGAGGACAGGATAGACCACACTGTAGCCAGCCCCAAAAATGAGTCCGCCCGATGCGATATGCCAAGCCTCAAAACCCATGGCTACGACCAGAAAGCCAAGCCCCATCAGGCTCAACCCCAAGCCGACAACAATTCGCCGATCAAAAGCAGAAAAACGATTGAGCCCCAAAAAGCGGGTGGTGAACATTGCCGCGGTCGAGGCTACAAAGAACCAACCAATTGCGAGGGATTTTTCGTGAATAGCGCCTGCCATAAAAGAGGATAAAAAACCAAAAATCGAGCCGGAAACAAAGACAGCGACAATCGCAATACCCTTGCCCTTTAGCGAGTCGATCCTGAAATTAAAGAGGCTGGTTGCGGGTACCGTCGCTTCGCCCCGCAACAAAAACAACAACCCAAAGCCGATTAAGGCCGGCATAACACCCATCAAAAATAGATAACGATCACCAAAGGTAAAAAACACATAATCTGCCCAAGGCGGACCAAAGGCCTGAGCGAGCGGAGCCATGGACGAAAAAACACCCAGCAGATAAACGAAACGCGCTTGCGAAAGCCTGCTCTGCGCATAGGTCATCAAGGGCGCAAATAGAAACCCATAGCCAATTCCCTGGACAACACGGGATCCGAGCGCGGGCAAAAACGCTTGCGCCGTCCATTGCAAACTCAAGAAAGCCAGCGCCATAAGGCCAACGCCGATCTTCAGCGTTGTTAACGCGCCGATCCGTCCTGCAACCGCTCCCGTGAGCAAGGTAAACAGCACTACCGGAACGCCATAGGATGATAAAATCACACCCACATCGCCAATAGGCATGCCATGGCTTTGAAATACAACGGCCAGCAGGGCCGCATGGGCATTGGTAAAAAAGATCAGGAACGTGGCGAGACAGAGGATCCCATATTCACGGCGGGCGCGCCGGTCAACAAAGCCGCCTGATTGCACGCCGTCAGCGTCGACGTTCATCGTACAACGCGTTTCAGCCGATTATCCGAGAACAAATAAACCGCTTTGCCATTGGTTTCCATGTACAACATGGTCGTTTCCCGTCGCGATTGTTGGCTCGCGCCGCTCATCACGCTCAGAGGTGCCTCGCCGTGTAGTGCTACAATCTGGCACTCACTCAAGCCAAACAAGGCCTCGTCTGGCTTTCCCTTGTAGGGAGAGGAATCAAACTGAATGGTTTCAGAACACTGGCCGCTTTCATCCACAACGGCGCCAAAAGACGGGGTTTGGGCTTGTGCAACTGGCGCCGAGACAACCGGTTTCGCCCGCTCGGGCGCACAGCCTGCTACCATCATCACTCCCGCAATGATCAACGCAATTTGCAGTTTCATGCCTTTTTCTCCCACCGACCGCCGTCATTTTGTTGCCAATACGTGCCATCAAGCCCACGCGCACGCACTTCTTTCCACGCCGCACGCGCCAGATTTAAGGCCGCCTCATCATTGCCGTCGAACAAAAGCACGATTCGTTCATAGACGGTGACATCGTCTGGCAAGGCTGAACCATCCACCAGAAAAAGAATATGCGGATGGTTCGGCTCCTCCATCAGGGCCGTTATAAGAATGGGCTCGCGTTCCGCCTCCGGCTCACCCGGCATGGCATGGGGCAAAAAACCGTCCTCAGCCGACGTCCACAACATTTCATCGATCACTTGGACCCGATCTTGGCTCGGCGTCCGCACCAGCGCACGCCAGCCGCGCTCAAGCGATTTTTCCAACAACGAAGGCAGCACTCGCTCGAGTGGCTGCCTTTCGAGGTGATAAAACAAAATATCTGTCATGCTAGCAATGTTTGATCCGCGCCACGATCACCCCTCGTAATAATCGGCGACGAAACGTTCCAAGAGACGAACTCCCCAACCGGACGACCAGCTCTTGTTAATATCATTTTCCGGCGACCCTAACGCTGTGCCTGCAATATCGAGATGCGCCCAAGGCGTGTCGCCGACAAACCGTTTTAAAAACTGCGCCGCTGTGATCGAGCCTGCGTGCCGACCACCCGTATTCTTCATATCGGCAAATTTGGAATCGATCATTTTGTCGTAAGCTGCGCTCAAGGGCAGGCGCCATACCGTCTCGCCGGTAGCCTTTCCAGCCGCAGAAAGACGCTCAGACAGCGTGTCATCATTCGAGAACAACCCAGCATTCTCTTGTCCAAGTGCCACCAAAACAGCGCCGGTTAGCGTAGCAAGATCGATCATCAGCGAAGGTTTGAAAGTTTCTTTCACGTACCAAAGCACATCACCCAGAACGAGACGGCCTTCGGCATCGGTGTTGATAATCTCAATCGTTTGGCCTGATAGCGAGGTCACGATATCGCCGGGCCGCTGCGCGTTCCCGTCCGGCATATTCTCGACTAGGCCTATGGCACATATTACATTGACCTTCGCCTTCCGCGAAGCAAGTGCGTGCATCAGACCAACAACACAGGCAGCACCACCCATGTCACCCTTCATATCTTCCATTCCGCCAGCAGGCTTAATGGAAATACCGCCCGAATCGAACACGACGCCCTTACCGATGAACGCAAGAGGACCAGCTTTTGTAGCCTTCGCGGTCTTTGCGCCATTCCAGCGCATAATCACCACTCGGCTTTCCTTTGCCGAGCCCTGACCAACCCCCAATAAAGCCCTCATTCCAATACGGCTAAGCTGCTTCTCATCAAGTATGGATATTTCAACGCCGAGCTTGGAAAGTTCAGCTGCACGCCGTGCGAATTCAACCGGGTCCAACACATTTGGCGGCTCATGAATCAAATCGCGGGCAAGAATAACGCCTTCGGCAATTGCCTCGCCCGATTTCGAAGCTCTTCGGGCATCGCTAAAGGCCAACATACCGATTTTGACCGAAACAACACCCACCGGTTTGTCCTGATCAGCATCTCGCTTCTTCGTGTGATATTTATCAAAACGATAGGCCCGAAGTTGCATCCCAAGCGCAAGATCAGAAGCCGCCGCTCCATCGACCCGCCAATCGGATGGTCCAACAAAAACGACATTCACCGAGCGGGCAGAACCCAATCGGCCCGCAATCACACCACCCAGCCGAACATAATCGGTTTCCTGCCGATCCTTCTCGCTCCCGATGCCGATGATTACCAAACGATCAACGTCAATCCCGTGAGGTGCGGGAATTGACAACGCCGATTTTGGCTTGGCCTTGAACCCATCGGCTTCAATCGCGCGATGAACCGCATTGGCCGCAGTGGTTCCGATAAGTTTTTTAACCCCATCAGGCAGCTTGCCGCCTTCGCCCAGAAAGACAATGAGCGTGCCTCCTTTCGACAGGTCCGGCGCTGAAAATGAAATCTTGAGGGCTTCGGCCATTGTATTCTCCCGGCGCCATGCGCCATAACACTCTTAGTTGGTCGGTCCGCAAATCCCGATTGCGAACGATCCAAAACGATAAAAACAGATTCTACGGTTGATCTTTTACATCTAGCATTGTTAGCACTGCAACATTGAGCATGCATCTGCAAGGTGCAGCTCCGAAACGCGGAGCACGCCGCCTTCATGGCTGTCATTGATCGATATCTGATCCGTAGCATTGGGCTCGCTGGGCTTTCCGCCCTCGGGGCGTTGACCTTGGTCATTTGGATCAGTCAGGCGATGCATGATGTCGACCTGATCACTACGCAAGGCCAATCTCTCATCGCATTTTTGAAGGTGACGGGGCTTACTCTTCCGGCGATGGCAGCCATTATCGGGCCCGTTGCTTTTTTTATCGGATTGATTGTGGCCTTAAACCGGCTGAATTCCGATAGTGAATTAGCGGTTCTGACCGCATCCGGGATGTCGCCAGCTCGCTTGTTGCGGCCGGTTCTCATTACGGCGTTCCTCGCATCCCTCGTATGCGGCACTCTCACCGTTTGGGTTGTTCCATCCAGCATTCAAACCTGGCGAACCATGATCACCCAGATCCGTTCGGATTTTTTGACAAAAATCATCAAGCCAGGCCGGTTTAACGAACTCGAAAAAGGCGTTGTATTCCACTACCGCGAACGATCAGGTGACGCGCTGCTCGGCATTTTTATCCAAGACAGTCGCGATCCGGAACTTGTTCTGGTCTATATTGCCGAGCGGGGACGCATTGTTGTGGGCAAAGACGGCAATTACCTCGTGCTTGAAAATGGCAGCGTTCAACGCGAAACCCAAAGGACGCAGGATGCCAGCATCGTTGCCTTTCAACGCTATGCGCTTGACCTCTCGCAACTCGCGCCGGGCAATGATGAAGTCGTCTTCCAGCCGCATGAGCGGCTAACCACCGATCTGATCATGGCGTATGTCGAACAAAAGGAACCATCCGCGGTTGAAGCTCGGATCGGCGGCGAACTCGCGGATCGGTTTGCAACGCCCCTCTTCACCATCGCGTTTGCTGCAGTTGCACTAACTACCCTTGGTCGCCCCCGAACCACTAGGTCGAGCGCAGCCTCGGGGATCGTCGCCGCTATTATCATCGGCGCGCTCGTTCGCGTTGCCGGTTTTACGCTCCTCGTCGGGGTAAAAAATTCCCCGTTTATTGTTGTTATTTCAGCCTTATTTCCCTTGTTCGTTGGAGTCATCATCATCATTTGGAATATGGTCGCATCTCGAACAATTAAGCTAAGCTATATTGAGCGACTGGTTTCTAAATTGTCTTCATTTCCTTGGCGCAGGTCACGAGCATGAACCTGCCCTTTTCGCTCTTAAGCCGCTATCTCTTCGGCAAATTTACAAAAAGCATGTTGGCCGTTTTCGCCATTGCCTGTTTTCTGATCTATGTTCTCGACATCATTGAACTCACCCGAATTGCGAACGATGCATCGATAGGAGCGTTACTCGGCGCGGTGAAACTATCCTTCTTGCGAACGCCATCGGTGGCCGAACAGGTCTTGCCCTTTGCGGGTCTCTTCGGAGCCCTGTTTGCATTTTTGACCTTGGCGCGAAGCCGTGAATTGGTGGTCGCACGCGCGGCAGGCATGTCGGTTTGGCGCTTCATCGCCCCGCCACTCGCAGCTGCATTTGCAATCGGTACAATTGCGACTCTCGTGTTAAATCCTCTTGCTGCAACGCTCAAAACAATGGCCGAAGCGGCAACGACTCAAGCTCTGATAAAAGAAGGTGCTGAGCCGGGCAAAAACGTTTGGGTCCGACAAAAAAGCGTTGATGGCGAAGCGATTTTGAGGGCGCAAACGATCAAAACGGCTTCCGCGCAATTTGAGTCAGTTACTGCTTTTGAATTCGACAAAAAAGGAATTTTTCTTCACCGTGTAGAAGCGCGAACAGCACAACTTTTAGAAGGG
>CANCAR010000181.1 GCA_947374125.1 Hyphomicrobiales bacterium
CTGATTTTGTGAAGCTCGCGGAAGCCTATGGCGGCAAGGGTATTCGCTGCTCCGACCCCGCCAAGCTTGATGACGCGATCCGTGAGATGATGGATTTTCCGGGTCCGGTGATTTTTGATTGCCTCGTCGAGAAGATGGAAAATTGCTTCCCCATGATTCCATCGGGCAAGGCGCATAACGAGATGATTTTGAACGATCTCTCGGATGATGCCGGTGTCGAGATTGGCAATATCATTGATCAAAAGGGCAAGGCGCTGGTTTAAGCGCCGATGGTGCGAAGGGATTAAAGCCATGCGGACCATTGGCCTTTTGGGCGGATTGAGCTGGGAGTCGACGGCCACCTATTACGCCGCGATCAATCGCGGCCTACGCGACGCTTTGGGCGGGTTGAACTCGGCCAAAATCGTGCTGCATTCGTTTAATTTTTCCGAGATCGCGGCGTTGCAGACGGAAGCGGGTTGGCCCGAGGCTTCGCGGCGTTTGGCGGAGGCGGCTAAAAATCTCGAAGCGGCGGGGGCGGAGTGTATTTTGATCTGCTCCAACCTCATGCACAAAACGGCACCTATCGTTGAGCAAGCGATCGGTGTGCCACTGTTTCACATCGCCGACGGGTTGGGGACGGCGTTGAAGGCAGAGGGGCGCACGAAGCCCTTGCTGCTCGCAACCGGGCCAGTGATGGAAGAGACGTTCTACTCAGACCGGTTGCGCGAGAAATTCGGCATCGAAGCGATGGTTCCCGATAACGATGACCGCGCGATAGTACATCGGGTTATTTTCGATGAGCTGGTGCGTGGGATCATCAGCGATGATTCAAAGCGGACCTATTTGGGCGTGATCGACAAAGCGATGAAGCACGGTGCGGATAGTGTGATTTTCGGCTGCACTGAGATAGGACTCTTGTTGCAGCCGGATGACGTGCCATTGCCGGTGTTCGATACGGCTGTTCTGCATGCCGAGACGGCGGTTAAATTTGCGCTCGATATTGAAAATGACGCAATGGTATTGCGCCGGGTCAAGACGCTTCGGTTACCCACTGAAGATGAGGTCAACGCTGTCGCGGGTTGCCTCAAAGTAGGAGGGCCTATGCCGACGTCAGCGCAAGAAGAGGCAGCTCTTTCGGCCTTTTTCCGTGCCACACATTCTGACACTTTGATTTAGGATATGAACCTATGAAACTCGCAATCGGCAATAAAGCATACTCCTCCTGGTCGCTGAGGCCGTGGATTTTGATGAAGGTGCTCGGCCTGCCGTTCGAGGAAGATTTGATCCCGCTCGATATGCCGGAGTTTCGTCCGCGCGTGAATGCGTATCATGCCGGCTCCACGGTTCCGATTTTGGTCGATGGTGACATCACCGTTTGGGAGTCGATTGCCATTATGGATTATCTGGCGGATCGTTTCCCTGATAAAGCCGTTTGGCCAAAGGATTTGAAGGCTCGCACCTTTGCGCGCGTGATCTCGAACGAGATGCATGCGGGCTTTCGTGGGCTTCGGGGCGCGTGCCCGATGAATATCCGCAAGCGCTATGCGCCTCTGGATCGAGGTGAATTGGTGGCGAAGGATGTCGCGCGGATTACGCATTTGTGGACCAAGGCGTTGACTGAGTTTGGCAAGCCTTCGGGGCTGGGGCCCTATTTGTTTGGTGCGTTTTCCGCGGCAGATGCGATGTTTGCGCCTGTCGTTACCCGTCTTCACACCTATTCGATTAAGGTCGATCCGTTAATCCGCGCCTATATGGACACCGTGCTTACGAGCCCTGCCTTTGTTGAGTGGCATAAGGGCGCGCTGGCTGAGCCATGGACTGTCGCCCACGATGAAGTGGATGAGCCGAGCATCGGCCCGTTCTTCGCCTGATTTTTCTCGCTAAATTGATCTGAAAGTTTAAGTTCGATGACCCAATCCCACTATTCTGACGCTCCAGTCTCTAGCCTTCCTGCCCGTCATACACTGTCGATCTTGGTCGACAATGAGCCGGGTGTATTGGCCCGCGTGGCTGGTTTGTTTTCCGGCCGTGGCTACAACATTGAAAGCCTCACAGTATCGGAGACCGAGCATGAAAAGCATGTCTCGCGCTTAACGATTGTCACCACCGGTACCGCTATGGTGATCGAGCAAATCAAGCATCAGCTGGATCGGTTGATCCCGGTGCATCGCGTGAACGATTTGACCGTACAGGGCGACGCGATTGAGCGCGAATTGGCGCTTGTAAAGGTGACAGGGCGCGGCGAGCAGCGCAGCGAGGCGTTGCGCATCGCAGCCGCCTTTGGCGCTCGCACCTTGGATGCGACGCTCAATTCGTTTGTGTTTGAGTTGACGGGCGCGTCCGAAGATATTGAACGCTTCATCCGCGTGATGGCCGAGCTTGGTATTGCAGAGGTCTCGCGGACGGGTATTGCTGCGATGAGCCGGGGGGCCGAGGCGCTTTAAGGCGTTGCTCCTTTGGCTTTAATGATCTACAATGTAGATACATTATCGCTTTTTTGCAAAAGGATGATCATCATGCGGGTCAAAATAGCCAAATGGGGCAATAGCGCGGCGATCCGGCTTCCTAAGGCAGTGTTAGATGATCTGCGGCTCGGCGAGGGCGGAGAACTCGATATTCGTACCTTCAATGGTGAATTGCGAGCGGTTGCCGTTCGATCCGCCTGCTCGCCATCCCTTGATGAGCTAGTGGCAGAAATGAAAGCCCTTGGCGGGGCGGACTACGATTTTGGGGCAGAGGAGTGGGATACGCTGCCGGCCGAAATTGGCGATTATCTCGGTTTTCATGATGGAAAATGATACCGACTTCACGGATGGCGACATTGTATTGGTCGATTTTAGACCGGTTCGTGGCCATGAACAGGATGGAATGCGACCAGCCTTGGTAATGTCCGATGCGGGTTACAATGCGGCTTCGAGTTTTATTATTGTTTGCCCAATAACGTCTAATACTCGGCCTTGGCCGTTTAAAATGGCCTTACCCGAGGGATTAAAGGTCAGAGGTTTTGTGATGCTTGATCAGATCAAGTCGATTGACCGACAACGACGCGCGATCAGGCGGATAGATCAGCTGCCGTCTGATACGTTGACTTCCTATCGAGAGCGACTTCGCGTCTTGCTTAAGCTTCCGGCCAACTAACGCCATTAAATAACAAAAATAAAGAATTAAACACCGATGACCTTTGAAACCTTTCTCGCGCTGAGCCTTTACTCGGTTGTGGCATCTGCCACGCCGGGTCCGAATAATTTGATGTTGTTGGCCTCGGGCGTCAATTTTGGCATTCGCCGCACCGTGCCGCATATGCTCGGCATCGCGGTGGGCTTTGTGGCCATGTTGATCATTGTTGGCTTCGGGCTTGGGGCGTTGTTGGACATCGTGCCGGGTCTGATGACGGGCTTAAAATATGTGGCGCTCGCTTACACCGTTTGGCTCGCTTGGAAGCTTGGCACTAGCGGCTCGCTTGGTTCGGGAAAATCCGGCGCGGAACCGATGGGATTTGTCGCGGCGTGCCTCTTCCAATGGGTCAACCCCAAGGCCTGGGTGATGGGTTTGACCGCTACTGCTCTTTATACGAGCTCAAGCCATTATTTCGTGAGCGTATTATTGGTTGCCGCTGTATTTGGTTTGATTGGGATGCCGTTTATCGCCATTTGGGCAGGCTTTGGCGTTGCGTTGCGTGGATTTTTGTCCATTCCGGGACGTTTAAAGGTGTTTAATATTGTGATGGGGCTTTTATTGCTCGCCTCAACCGTCCCCTTTGTCTTCGAATAATCGCTGCATATCAGCCTATCTCTTGACCATTTCGCTTTGCGCCCTTAAGCGCTCATCCAGAACGTTATAAACCACCCCAAAGGGAGCATCTCTGACATGCGTGTCTATTATGATCGTGACGCCGACATTAATCTCATCAAGGGCAAGAACGTCGCCATTGTCGGCTACGGCTCCCAAGGCCATGCGCACGCGCTGAATTTGCGCGACTCTGGCTGCAAGAACATCGTCGTGGCGCTTCGCGCTGGTTCGGCGACGGTCAAGAAGGCTGAAGGCGAAGGCCTAAAAGTCATGACCGTGGTTGAGGCCGCCAAATGGGCTGACGTTGTGATGATGTTGACGCCTGACGAATTGCAGGCCGATATTTATCGCGATGAGCTGCAAGCCAATATGAAGCAGGGTGCGGCGCTGTTGTTCGCTCACGGCTTAAACGTACACTTCAACCTGATCGAGCCCCGCAAGGACCTCGACGTTCTCATGGTTGCGCCAAAGGGCCCCGGCCATACGGTGCGCTCCGAGTATCAAAAGGGCGGCGGCGTGCCGACGTTGATCGCCATCCATCAGGACGCGACCGGCAATGCGCATGATCTTGGCTTGTCCTATGCCTCGGCCAATGGCGGCGGTCGCGCCGGCATCATCGAGACAACATTCAAGGAAGAATGCGAAACCGATCTGTTCGGCGAGCAGGTTGTGCTCTGCGGCGGTTTGGTGGAACTGATCCGCGCGGGCTTCGAGACGCTGGTGGAAGCAGGCTACGCGCCGGAAATGGCCTATTTTGAGTGCTTGCACGAAGTGAAGCTGATCGTTGATCTGATTTATGAAGGCGGCATCGCCAACATGAACTACTCGATCTCGAACACGGCGGAATATGGCGAATATGTCACCGGCCCACGCATCATCACGTCGGAAACGAAGGCTGAGATGAAGCGTGTTCTGGATGATATCCAGACCGGCAAATTTACCCGCGACTGGATGCTGGAGAACAAGGTCAACCAGACCTCGTTTAAGGCCGTCCGCGCGCGCCACAATGCGCATCAGATCGAAGAAGTGGGCGGCAAGCTCCGCGCCATGATGCCTTGGATCGCCAAGAACAAGCTCGTCGACAAGGCGAAGAACTGATTATTTGGGCTTGAGCCCTTTTGCGATTGAAAAATCCCGCTTCGGCGGGATTTTTTATGTCTCGACCCTCAAGCCGCTAACGGCTTTTTTGGTCTGCCGCCGAGACGGCCATTGGCTTTGGATGCGGTGGCCCGGCTAATGGCGCGTTTCATGAGGGATGAACCAAGATGATCGGCCAACAGGCTTGGAATGGAGACATCAGCGTCGAGATGAGGAACATGAAGGCCATAGCCGCCCCCCTCAATCTCGATCTTGCGCAAATCATCTGGCGTTGCCCGCTCAAGACCCGGAAGAAAAGCGAGCGGGAACCCGACAATTGCGCCCGTATTCAACGTGATCATCACATTCCCGCTGCGCGGGTCGTATCGGGCGGTCACGGCGAGGAGCTGATGCTTCATGCGCCGCGCCGTCTTGCGCGTGATCAATTCGAATTCTTGTTCGGTCGGAGCTTTGAATTCAGCCATGAAGCGCTCTCCATCGATGATAGATATCAGTTAAATTATTCGCGATCGCGGTGCCGATTTCAGCGATCTCCGACAGGCGGAACCCGATTTGTTCGACCAAGACAACAGGGCCGTCCGGATAGTTCAGGTTGAACTTAGCGCGCGCTCCGTCTCGTTTGAGTGCGTGGACATGTGGAGGCGGGTGATCGTTCGGGTAGATCACGATACGGATCTTTCGAAGGGTTAAGACGGTCGACACTTAAAGAGGTTATCATAAACC
>CANCAR010000182.1 GCA_947374125.1 Hyphomicrobiales bacterium
ACCGTTGGTGTGATGCGTTCAAACACATCCGCCCATGTCACAAGTTTTCGCTCGACAAGCCCATGGCGACAGGTCTCGAAAATCTGCCATAAGACCTCGCGCTGCTTGCCGCCAACGCGGGTTTTGCGTCCCAGTCGCGTGACATCGCGATAGGCTTCCCAGGTACGTAATTGCCAAGCATCGATAATTTCTGTCCATTCGCTGAGCAGAAATGGCACATCAAACTTATGACCAGGAACTGCTGACGCCGATTTCAGAAGGATGGCACGAACGGTTGAAGCCGAGGCAATATTGGGTTGGCCGAAGCGCTCAGAATAAAGATCATGTGCGACATTATTTAAGGCATCGACGGTGATGCGCTCTTGCAGCCCAGGTTGATCCCCTGTCAACAAAGCGAGCTTCCTGCGCAGCGCATTGGCCAGCGCTTTTGAGAATGTTGTCAAAAGTAACCGCGCATTTGGATTTTCTCGGGCCAGATTCACTGTCCTGTGCAGCGCCAGGACGGTTTTTCCTGTCCCGGCTGAACCTGCAACACGCGCTGGGCCGGAAAACGTCTTCGTCGCGATGTCAGTCTGGGATGGATGCAGAAAAATCGTCCATTTGTCCCAAGGGCTGTCGAGTGCCAGTCGCAACTCGTCGCTATTGGTCATGATGCGGAAGCGCCGCTGCGCATCGGGATGCGTAAACGGATCAGCTTCTTGCGGTATCGGCTGAAGCGGCTCTGGCTTTTCTCCGACGGCCAGCTTGAGCAAGGCTTCCTGGGCCTCTTGAGGAAGGTGGGTTAGCGTTTCAAGAAGGGCGTCTTCGCTGGCCTGTCTAACCGGCATTATCCATTCGGGCGGTACACCATAGCGCAGGAGGTCTTCATCGCTCAGCGGCGCGAAATAGCCCGATGGGGTTAGCTCTTGCGGTCGGAATAAAGGATGCTCATCCGGATCGGGCGATACGGCCCAACGCTTCGCCTCCTTGGCAATTGGATCGCTCTCGGTGCCTTCCACCATCGCGACGAGTTCGACAAGTTGCATCGCACCCGTCGTGGGATGACGCTCCAGCTTCCGCCGGTTAGCCCAAGCATAGGCAGCATCATGATGGTCGACATAGGCCAGCAAAAGCGAGGTTTGCGTTTTATGGATGATGATCCGGATGTCCAAATTAACACGCACGGACCAGAAGTTTTTGTCCTGGGCGCGATCCAGCTTATGCATCGAAAGGCCAGAGGCCGTGGGGTTCAATTGCAGGTCAAAAGCCGATGTCTTTACGGCTTTCTGCTCCTGGCCGTTTAAGCGTCCCAAACTTGCGGTGAATGTGTCGGCGATGAGAAAGTTCATGCTATTTCGCTTTCAGGCGTGGCCACCTGATTTGATGAAGTTTCATAGGCATGAAGAGCAGATTCGAGTTGTGCCAGCTTTTTCGCGAAGGGAATAAACAACTGCAAATTGACGTAAATATTCTCACGTGACGGTGGCGATGAGTCGGAGGGATGCCCGGTTTCGTTTCGCGCTATTCTTAAGACGGATTGGATTGGGCTAAACTGTGTCTCTATATCTTCAAACAAATTGTGATCGAGATTTTCTCTTAGAGAATCTCTTACAGATACAAACTTTCGGATTTTTCCGGAAATAAAGCGTTCTTTTTGGACGGTGTGAAACTTACGACCAACTGAAGGCAGCGCTGAAGCGGTTTCGATAAAATCCTCGAAAACACACTCGGCTGCCACGCCAAGCATAACCGTCGAAGCCAGGAGGCATCCGGCGTAAAATGTTTGCACAGCTTCATCGAGGTACCTGAAAGCCTGCCGAGACAGGCCAGGGGCTTGGTCATGAACCAGTTTGAGATAGGATGAGCTATCATGGAACCGGTATGGTGTTCGTTGCGCCAGCGTCTTTTGACCAAAATAACTCAGTCTAAAAAATGGCCATCTTTCATTGTCATGATTCAATCCTAGCGTGATGTAGCCTTGGCGGAAAAGGTCCCAGAATACATCTCTGGTCAATTCGTTGATCGCCGTCCTGTTAACATTTTGTCCCGAACCCGTGTTACCACTCAAAATTGAATGGACACCATTGAGCAGTTCGACAAATTGGCTCACGGGATTTTGTAGTCTTACTTTTCCGAGCAATATATCGACAACGACGTTGCGGACTTCCTCATACGAACTTTGATCTTGGGGCATAAGCAATTCCTCTTTATATCAATGGCTTGGCAACTCGAAGCTGGCTTTTGAGAAACGAAAATGCTTAAAATGGAATATCGCCGTTTTCGACCTTTTGGTGGTTTGCTCGAACTTCTGCCATACGCGTTTTGGTAGCTGCATCGTTCGTCAGAAGTGCGACAACTTCCTCAGAAATCTCACTCGCATCCCGACCGCGTCGAAGGACAGCCTGATCCTTGGATATAAAGCCCCTGGGGAGTTCATCGATATTAAGCGCGATCACCCTGACGCCGCGACCTAGCGCATATCCAATCTCCTGTTGTGTCCAAACACTCTCGGAGAAACCCTTCGTATGGATTGAAAGCATCGCGTCCATTGTTGCCAAGGCGCGCTCAATTTCCTTCTGCCACTCTAATGTCGGATTGATGTCTTCATGCGCGACAAAACTCGCGATGTGGTAAGGAGCCAAGGTGTCCTTCATGCGCTTGGCTTTATCTTTATGAATCGCAAGATGGCTTATAAATAAACGAAAGCTATCGGTCTTTTCCCAATTTTTTGGAGGCACTGCGCTAAAAGAGGGAAGCGATGGAATCCGAACATCCAACTCGTCGGCCATTAACATTATGGTTTCTGCCGATGCTTTCTCTAAGGCGTACTTCACATATAACCGCTTACTATTCGGAACAACTCCTCGGGGTATCTCAATAAAAAAATGATCCAAAAATACATCGATATCGGAAGCATCATAAGTAGCCTCAAGTTCGCGGGCGATTTTGTCGACTAATTCAAGGCGCTGCTTTACCCGCATTGCATCCTCACTTGGTTTGTATTTTCCAATTGCCTGATAAAGCGCTGAGGTGAATTAACTCTACGCTTGAGAAAAGTTTTTTGTTTCTGCAAACTTCCAGGACGGTGGCGATCATGGTGCCGCCTCTACCAACACAGCGGCCCTGCGAATGATGCTTTCGATGAAGCCTGTTGCGAATGCGTCAAAGAGCGCTCCATCTACAAATCGGTCCTGGCGAATGCAGAGGGTGAGGAGGCGCATCAATTGTTCGGCTGAGGCCGTTGCGAGCGCTGCTTCGTCATCGCGAAGCTGCTGCGCCTCGATGGTTTTGGCCCAGGATGACCATTTGAAGTCCTTTAGCACCCAGCCATAGTCATAGGCGTCGGTTAAAAATGCCCACTCAAAAGCACGGTAGGTCTCAAAGGGAACGGTAGTGCCGCCCGATTGATCGGCCAAGCGCGCCATCCCATTCTCTGCGCTAAATGTCAGGCTGTTCACAACCGGCAGATAACTGGCGAGTTTCTTCAGCCCACTTGTTTCCATCGCTCACACTCCGAACACCTTCATCACCTCGTCCCCCAAGTGATTGATAACCTTCACGGCAATCCGACCGGATTGTGGGCGGGGGAAGGGGCGGGAAATGTCGGAGTACAGGCTGTCCCAAGCCTCCTGGTCGACTTCGGCCTTCAGCGTGGTTCGCAGTGCCTTGTAGGGGTCATTGGCTCCAAGAAAATAAGCATGGCGGACGAAGAAGCTTTCCTCGTTGTAATGGGTGTCGAGCATCCAAAGGGCGATGCCATCGATACCTTCCGAAACAATCTCGCCGGTTTGCGGCTTGAACACATCGACGCCAAATACCTTTACGCGGATCATGCCGTCTTCGGCATCCTCAATCTTGATGTCGGGCTCGCCAAACACAATGAAGAGATTACCTGCGCCGGTCGTCTTCAGGTCTTTCGCCATCATTAAATCGGGGTTCATGCGGGCTTTTAGAACCGGTACGCGACCAAGCCTTTCAAACTCCGTTGAGTGCGCATCGTAGTTAAAAGCGCAAGCGATCACAGCGTCAAAGCCTGCATCGCCAGCCTCGCGTGCAGCGGCGACGAGATCGGGGCGCGAGACAGTCCCATACTCTGGTCCAATGATAATTCCGGCTCGCTTCTCCTTATCGCCTTCCATAAACCGACCTTCGGCGCACAGAAAATGTCCTGGCCAGCCGGTGACGCTGGAAAAGTTGATCCTATCGGCCTTCTGCGCTTGTTGCACGCCAGCGGCGCGTAAGTTCTCCAGGATCATCTGCGCGAAATCGAGTATTTTTCCGTCCCGCTCTTCGGCACGGCGTGCGCCTTCTGAGGCTTCCAGCAGGTCGATCAACTCATCATCGGCTCCGACGGCCAGCGTACGATGCGGCGAGAGCGACTCGACCGTAAACGGACCAGCCACGCGGACGCGCGCATTATCGGCATAGGGTTTATCATAAAGATATTCGAACTCGGCTTTTGCAGCGATGGACGCGTCGATTTCCGTCTGGCGGGCGATGCGGGCTTGCCACCAATCCGAATGAACTTTGCTAGATTGAGATTCGGCGAAGGTGATTTTATGGCTCTCCGTGGTGACCATCGCTACGCCTAAGGATTCGGTTCCAATATCGACACCAACGGTTTTTTTGGTCGTCTTAAATGGCTCAGGCAATTCGCGGGGAATCTGCCATTCCTCCCAATCCGTGCCCAATAATTTATTCAATTCAGCCCTAAGCGGGGCAAGCTGTTGCTCCCACTTCTCCCAGATCACATCGATCTCGGCATTGTTGGCGATACTTTTCAGCGTGATATGCGGCACACGCTCGTAAACAAAGCCCTGGCGGATATCGCCGCGCGTTGGGGTGGTCTTCGGCACTTGCCGAGTAACCTCTGCCTCTTTGCGTTGGCCCTCAACGCTGTCGGCGAGCAGATAATAGGGATAGCGCGCCCCCATCAACCGCGCGCGGGCGAGCGCCAAGGATACCCGGCTGGTGTCGATGGTGATCCAACGCCGCCCCCATTGCTCCGCAACATACGCCGTGGTGCCGGAGCCGCAGGTGGGATCGAGCACGAGATCGCCAGGATCAGTGGTCATCAGGATGCAGCGGGCAACTATGCTGGTAGAGGTTTGAACCACGTAGACTTTAGGATCAGAACGGCTTTGAACTGCGCCGCTGATATCAGCCCATAAGTTTCCCATAATGCTGAATCCAAAGTCGTTTTGGGACCTGCGATAGTTCAATTTTCCTTTTTTGGTAACCTGGAACCGATCAGCTTTACCCAATCTAACGAGACCAGTTTCTGTCGTCTTGAACGTTCCTTTTCCCGGATTAAACGTCTGATTAAACCAATCAAATCTCGTTACGTCTCCGTCACCAGACGGACGGGAACTGGTTAGGTTATCCAATCGAAAAAATGAACCATCAAAATATTGTGAACTATAACGACTTTCTGAATCTTCGCTTCTAACGGAAAAAATTGATCTTGATTTGGTTAATTCTCTTTTTTTCGAAAACCATAAAATAAAATCGCATGTCGATCCGATTAAATTATTTCCTTCACTTGTCGTTTTTCTGACCGTTATCTGCGAAACAAAGTTCTCATCCCCAAACACCTCGTCCATCAATGCC
>CANCAR010000183.1 GCA_947374125.1 Hyphomicrobiales bacterium
GCCTTCGACCAAGATCAGCTTGGGTAGCCAGTAGATCGATGCGGACGGGGACGGCCATTTCAGCAGCTCCCGTTGGTGTGGGTGCGCGGCGGTCTGCGGCGTAATCGATCAGCGTCCAGTCGGTTTCGTGACCAACCGCAGAGATCAGCGGGATCATGCTTTCAGCCGCCGCCCGAACCACGATTTCCTCGTTAAAGCTCCAAAGGTCTTCAAGCGAACCACCGCCGCGCGCGACGATCAGCACATCGGGACGCGGGATAGGCCCATCCTCAGGCAAGGCGTTAAAGCCATCAATGGCGTTGGCAATCTCGGCAGCGCTTGTTTCGCCTTGGACGCGAACGGGCCAGACCAAGACGTGACGCGGAAAGCGATCCTCTAACCGGTGGAGAATATCGCGGATCACCGCGCCGGTGGGTGAGGTGACGACACCGATCACACGCGGCAAATAGGGGAGCAACTGTTTGCGGGCATCTGAGAAGAGGCCTTCAGCTGCAAGCCGCTTCCGGCGCTCTTCAAGTTGCGCGAGAAGCGCACCGACGCCTGCGGGCTCCAGCATTTCGACGACGATCTGATAGCTTGATTTACCGGCAAAGGTCGTGATCTTGCCGGTCGCTATCACTTCCATCCCGTCTTCGGGGCGGAATTTGACGCGGCTAAACACGCCTTTCCAGATCACGGCATCGATTTTGGCGTTTGAATCCTTGATTGAAAAATACACATGGCCGGAGGAATGCGGCCCGCGATAGCCCGATATCTCGCCTTTAATGCGAACATGGCCAAACTCCCCCTCAATCATGCGCTTCAAAGCGCCGGAAAGCTCGGAGACGGACCATTCGGGAATGTTGGAGGTGAGGAGATCGGACATGGAGCCAACATCGCGGGCGAATCGCGGGTTGGGGAGGGGGGGCGTGGTTTGCAGCGGAGATAGAAAGGGCTGATCCTACTTCATGCATCTGCTTGACCATATCTCGATTCTCACGGACAGACAGAAGGGGTCGCATTGTCAGCTTGGGGATTGAATTTCATGCGTGTTTTATTGATTGGCTCAGGCGGGCGGGAACATGCTTTGGCGTGGAAGCTGGCTCAGAGCCCGCTTTTGGAAACGCTGTTCATTGCGCCGGGTAATCCCGGGACCGCGCTTTGCGGCACCAATGTTTCGATAGATGTGACGCGCCATGCTGAGGTGATTGCGTTTTGCGTTAAGGAGCGTATCGGGCTGGTTGTGGTCGGGCCTGAAGCGCCATTGGTGGCGGGGTTGGTGGATGAATTAGAGGCCTCTGGCATCAAGGCGTTTGGGCCGTCAAAGGCAGCGGCACGGCTCGAGGGCTCGAAGGCGTTCACCAAGGAGCTTTGCGTCGAGGCAGGTATTCCGACCGCCGCCTATGCGCGGTTTACCGAGTGTGAGGCGGCCAAAGCCTATGTGCGGGCGCAGGGCGCGCCGATTGTGGTTAAGGCGGATGGATTGGCTGCGGGTAAGGGCGTTGTTGTCGCTGAAACGGTTGAGCAGGCCTTGGCGGCGGTTGAGGACAATTTGGGCGGCGGTGTGCCGGGTGCTGAGATCGTTATTGAAGAATGTATGTTTGGTGAGGAGGCCTCGTTCTTCGCGTTGGTGGATGGCACGAACGCCGTAGCGCTTGCCTCGGCTCAAGACCATAAGCGTGTTGGCGATGGCGATACGGGACCCAATACCGGCGGTATGGGGGCCTATTCACCAGCCCCCGTTGTGACCGCTGAGATTGAAGCGCGCGTGATGGCGGAGATCATTAACCCAACCGTAGAAGCCATGGCGCGTCGCGGTACGCCGTTTAAAGGTGTGTTGTTTGCAGGGCTGATGATTACGGCAACGGGGCCTAAGCTGATTGAATATAATACCCGCTTTGGTGACCCGGAATGCGAAGTGCTCATGCCACGCTTGAAGAGCGATCTCTTGGCGCTCTTGCTTTCGACCGTTGAAGGACGGCTCTCTACCGCCAGTTTGGATTGGCGGGAGGAGGCGGCTTTGACGGTTGTCTTTGCTGCGAGGGGGTATCCCGCCAAGCCACAGACTGGAACGGTGATCGGTTCGCTTGAGAAAGCTACCGCGATGACGGGTGTGACCGTGTTTCATGCGGGCACCAAGCGGCGCAACGATGGGGTGCTTGTCGCAAATGGCGGGCGTGTGTTGGCGGTGACCGGAATGGCTGCAACGATTAAGGAAGCGCGCGACCGGGCCTATGAGGCCGTGCATGCCATTGATTGGCCGGGTGGTTTTTACAGGAACGATATTGGGTTTAGGGCACTTTAGAAGCGAATTGTGAGTAGCGAATGGCGAATAGGGACGAGTCTCCACTCGCTATTCGCCATTCGCCATTCGCCTCTTTAAATCTGCCCCAAAAGCGCCACTGCGCCGGAAATGTCGGCTTTGCCGGGGCTATCTTCGACATTGAGGATTTTGACGGTGCCGTCTTCGACCAGCATCGAGTAGCGAAGCGAGCGCGTGCCCATTCCGAAGCCGTTGCCGTCCAGCACGAGGTCGACTGCTTTGGTGAAGACCGCGCTGCCATCGGCTAGGAAGCCGATCTTGTCCATCGCGTCATTCGCCTTTGCCCATGCCTTCATGACGTGGACATCGTTGACGGAAACGACGACAACCTCATCAACCCCTTTCGCCTTGAAGGCATCGAGATGGTTGAGGTAGCCGGGAAGGTGGTTGTTCTGGCAGGTCGGCGTGAACGCACCGGGGACGGCGAAAAGCACAACCTTGCGACCTTTAAAAATCTGGTCGGTTGTACGGGCGCCGGGACCATCTTGGGTGGGAACGGTAAAGGAGAATTCTGGAAGTTTCTGGCCAACGGAAATAGGCATTGCAGTCCTCACGGGGGTTCAGGAATTTAGACTTTCATTACGCGCACAATGCTCTATCGGATTGACCCCGTGGCGTCGAGCGTTACGCTCGTTTCTGTCGCGCGTTCTGCTGAAATGAGCGTGAGCGTGAGCGGAATATTGGCAAGGCTTGCTTCCCTTGGACGCTCAAGGATCATAACCCGCCAAAGATTTGCGGTTTGGGCTTTTGCGTCGCCAAAATACCAGCCTTTTGGACCCTCTAGGAAGAGATCTGAAAGCGCCGTGTTGGTGGCGACAAGCATTGCATCGGACTGGCCCGAATCAGGCGCGATGGAGACGAGGCTGGGGGCTAGGCTTGCACCGAGGGTCGATAGGAGCGGTACGCGAGCAAGGAACGCTTTTACTTTCAGTGCGTCGCCTTCGTTAATTGGCGTTTGCCCTAAACGAATGCTCGTCGTTCCTGTCATGGGAACGCAGAGTTCACCGCACACGGCATAATCGAGACGCAACGCCAGTTGAACTGGCTTACCCGCATCTTTGATTTTGATCTTGACCGGAAAGACAACCGTGTCGTGGTAGCCGAGTATTGAGCCGGATGGGTCGGCAATCCGCTCAGGCAGCGGCCATTCAACCTTTGTATCGGCAAGATTTTCGGATGCAGACCAATCAAAAACGGGCGGCAGGCCTGAATCGCCCGGCATTCGCCAATAGGTTTTAACGCCAGGCTCTAGGGTAATTTCAACGCCTATCATCTGAGAGCCATCGATTATTCCAGCGTCGAAGAGGCGTAGATCGGCGCGGGGACGTGCAGAGTTGGCCGCTATGGCGGACAGTTGAGGCAGGCAAATCACGGCCCAGATGACCCCTAGGGCCACGGCAAGACCACAATGCGAGAAAGCATTGGCCCGATAAAAATCACTTCGCATTTGCCGAGCATAACCCCGATGTTAAAATCACGCTACTGTCAAAAATCACATCTTGAATCGTTTGAAAGAGAGATTATCCTATTGCGTATGACGCAGTTTGAACCCATCGCATCAGGCACGACATTTTCGCTGAACGGCCAGTTACTGGTCGCGATGCCTAGTATTGGTGATGCGCGGTTTGAACGCACGGTTATTTATGTCTGCTCCCATTCTCCCGAAGGCGCGATGGGACTGATCATCAATCGTCCGGCAGATGAGATTGCCTTTGTTGATCTCTTAAAGCAGCTGAAGGTTATCCCGGAGGGGCCTATCGTCGATTTTTCGGACAAGGCGCTGGAAGTGCACGTGATGCGGGGGGGGCCTGTGGAAACAAGCCGTGGCTTTGTTTTGCACTCCGTTGCGCCGCAGAATGGGGCCGGGCCGACCGTGGACGATTGCGGGATTAGAATTTCGGCGGATATTAATATTTTGCACGCCATTGCTAAGGGCGTTGGCCCTGATCGGGCTGCGTTTGCCTTAGGTTATGCGGGATGGGGCGCAGGCCAGCTCGAAGCGGAAATTCAGAATAACGGATGGCTCTTGTGTCCGCCGTCGAGCGATATTTTGTTCGACGAAGATTTTGAAACAAAATATGAGCGGGCGCTCGCCTCAATCGGTGTCGACCTTGCCATGCTTTCGGGCGAAGCCGGGCGGGCCTGACGCTCGTCTATCCTTTAATGAGTTTTCGTGTCGCGGTTGCGCTAAGTGGCGGCCCAAACACAGACCCTTGTCCCAACGCCAAACCAATCTGAGAGAATTGGACGGCATCGGATTCGGTCTCAAGCCCGTCGAGGATAAGTTCAATATCGAGCTCTTGAGCGAGCGATATGATCGACCGCAAGATCGCAGGCCGGACGCCCGATAGATCGGGGCGGGTGATCAAGCGCGAAAGCCGGATGCTGCTGAACGGAAAACGTTCGAGATAGCCAAGGGACGAGTAGCCTTGGCCGAAATCACCCACGGACAGGCCAGCCCCAATATCGATCAGTCCGTTTAAGGTATGAAAGGCGTGTTCCGGATGATCCATCAAATATCGCTCAGCGACTTCAATCTGGAGCGAAGATTTGACGATCTGGGCGCGCGCAAACACCGTCTTCACGTCCCGAATAAATTCGGCCCGCTCTAACATTGGGGCGGGTACCGGGATGGTTGCAAAAAACGGTGGGTCAATATCAATGAGTTTTTGCCAGATGGTGAGTTCCTGAGCCGCTGTCTCAAGGATAAAAAGCCCGATCTCGCCGACAAGTTCGGCGTTTTCGGCTATTTCCATGAATTCATTTTGACCGATGGCTCCGTGCTCGGGATGGTTCCAGACCGGAATAACCTCAAAGCCAGAAATGGAGCGGTCTGTTAGTCGCACGACGGGACGGAAGCTAAGTTCAATCTGACGTCGTTTAACAGCGTCTCTAAGGTCAATTTCGAGTGCAAGTCTCTCGCTGCCTTGCGCGCGCATGGCGGGACGGAACACATCAATCCGATTACCGCCCATTTTTTTGGCGTGCATCATCGCGATTTCCGCGTTGCGCAGCAAAAGTTCGGCATGGGTGTCGCTGCGTTGATCGGGCAACGCAATACCGATGGATGCCGTCAAGCTGGCTTCGCGTTCTCCCACAGGGATGGGCGAGGCTAGGCTTTTTAGGATCGAATCGACGACAGCGGTAATCGGGCCCGGTTCTTTTTCGGACAGCAGCAGGATTGCAAACCGGTCACCGCCGATCCGGGCCAAGCCGTCTTGTGGCCGGATAAGCCGCAGGAGGCGACGGGTGACGGCAAGCAGAAGCGCGTCACCAC
>CANCAR010000184.1 GCA_947374125.1 Hyphomicrobiales bacterium
TCTCGATCACCTGTCTTTTCCGCTTTCGCGACATGTTCAAAATAAAACGCGTATTGCGGACTATTGGCTTTCAACGCGTCGAAGGAAAAAATCACATCTTCCGGAGTGACCGGCGTGCCATCTTGCCATTTAGCATTGGTGCGCAACCGATAGGTCACGGAGGCAAAATCTGGAGGGAAGGTGAGTTGTTCTGCAAGTAGCCCATAGGCGGTTGAGACTTCATCGAGCGAATTCGATAAAAGCGTTTCATAGACGGAGCCAATTCCTGCAGCCAATTGGCCCTTAACGCCAGCCACCACAAGGTTGAAATTATCAAAAGTACCATTGGCTGCTAGTCGAACCGCGCCACCCTTCGGGGCATCGGGGTTTACATAGCCAAAATGCTTGAAATCAGTTGCATATTTTGGCTCACCCATCAGCGACACCGCATGCCGCCATTTTGCTTCATTGGCCTTTGCCGGCAGCAGAGCTGAACCCGACAAAACCAAAGCTACTATCCATCCAAGACCTAATCGGCGCACGAGACTTACTCCGTGAATTTAGGGTTTGAAATGTGAACGAGAGCGATGATTCCGTCTATAGGGGACGTTATACAGCGGTGCGCTGACGCATGGCGGCTGTCAGCGTGCCTTCATCGAGATAATCGAGTTCACCGCCCACCGGCACGCCATGGGCGAGTTTGGTGACGATCAGCTCGTAGGGTGAGAGCAAATCGGTGATGTAATGCGCTGTGGTTTGGCCATCGACGGTGGCGTTCAGCGCCAGAATGACTTCTTTAATACCGCCGGATGCGACGCGCGCGACGAGGGCTTCGAGATTGAGGTCTTTCGGGCCGATACCGTCGAGCGCCGCCAGCACCCCACCCAAGACGTGATAGCGACCTGCCGTAGCACTTGCCCGTTCTAACGCCCAGAGATCAGCTACATCTTCGACGACGATCAACAGCGAATTGTCACGCTTGGGATCGGAGCAGAGGGTGCAGGGGGAAAGCGTGTCGATATTGCCGCAGGACTCACACACAAGGATACGCTCGCGCGCGACCTGCATGGCATCCGCAAGCGGCCCTAAAATCTGCTCGCGCTTTTTAACAAGATGCAACGCCGCGCGCCGCGCCGAGCGCGGGCCCAGCCCCGGCAATTTCGCCAGAAGCTGGATGAGACGCTCAATCTCGGGACCGGTAACGGAAGCCATTAAAACAGCTTCATCCCCGGAGGAATGGGAAGCCCCGCGGTGAGCGCGCCCATCTTATCAGCCATCAGCTTGTCGCCTTTGGCGCGGGCATCGTTCAGCGCTGCGACAAGCAAGTCTTCCAAAATATCTTTTTCTTCTACCTTTAAAAGGCTCTCATCGATATTGACGGCTTTGGTGATGCCCTTAACCGTCATTGTAACGGAAACGAGCCCCCCACCCGATTGGCCTGAGACTTCCATTTCATCGAGCTCAGCCTGCACAGCACCGAGTTTCGATTGCATCTCCTGCACTTTTTTCATCATACCGAACATGTCTTTCATTAGGCGACTCCCCTTTTAATCATCAAAGTCAGTGTCCAGCGCCGAGAAATCGAAGGATTCATCTTCGACATTGGCTTCATGGGTTGTTTGCGATAGATCGCGCACCTCAACGATTTGTGCTCCGGGAAACTGGGCAAAAGCCGCCTTCACCAGCGGGTGCGAGCTAATATCGGCGAGTTTTTCGGCTTTCGCTCTGTCCGATACATCGCGCAGGGTTTCTTGCCCCTGTTCAGAAGAAACCGCAACAATCCAACGACGACCCGTCCATTCCAGTAATTTTTTGCCAATTTCGGCAGCAAGTTGCGGGGACGCATCAGGCGACGGAGAAAACTCAAGCTGTCCGTCTTCAAAACGCACCAGACGAACATCGCGTTCCAGCGCTGTTTTTAGGCCGATATCCCGCTTCTCCGTGGCAAGCGCTACAAGGTCCTCAAAACTGGTGATGCGCATCGTCGGTGCGGCGTCAGGAGCGCGCATCGGGGCTGAATTGATTCGCGATGCAACCGTTACTCCGCCATTCGCGGTCATACGGGCACCACCGCCGCTACTTGGTCCGCCCGTTGGCGCGGGTGAGCCGGAATAGCTTTCTTGGGTGAGCATTTTCAACGCCTCATCAGGCGTTGGAAGGTCGGCGGCATAGGCCAAACGTACCAATACCATTTCGGCAGCGGTTACGGGTTTAGGCGCTTCGGCCACTTCCGTTATGCCCTTTAACAAGATTTGCCAAGCGCGGGAGAGGACGCGCATGGGTAGGGTTGTGAAGATCGCGCCACGAACGCGCTCGGCTTCAGTGATACTTGAATCTTTCGCTGATTCAGGCACGACTTTGAGTCGAGTGACGAAATGCGTGAATTCGGCGAGATCGGATAAGATCGTGCGAGGATCAGCGCCAAGATCATATTGGGCGCGAAGCTCAGAAAGGGCCGACGCGACATCGCCTTTCATCACCGATTCAAAGAGGTCGATGACGCGTGCGCGATCCGCCAAGCCGAGCATGGCGCGTACCGTTTCGCCGTCCACATTACCCGCACCATGCGCGATACCTTGATCGAGCAACGACAAGGAATCGCGGACTGAGCCTTCAGCCGCCCGTGCAATCAGCGCGAGCGCCTCGTCATCTATGGTGACGCCTTCTGCGACGCAGATTTTACGTAAATGATTAACGAGCACATCGGCTTCCACGCGGCGCAAATCGAAGCGTTGGCAGCGCGACAAAATTGTCACGGGGACTTTACGAATTTCGGTTGTTGCAAAGATAAACTTAGCGTGCGGCGGTGGCTCTTCAAGCGTTTTCAAGAAGGCGTTAAACGCCTTGTCCGAGAGCATGTGCACTTCGTCGATGATGTAGACTTTGTAACGCGCGGATGCTGGTGAATATCGCACACCATCGGTTAGTTGTTTGACGTCCTCAATGCCGGTATGAGAAGCGGCATCCATTTCCAAAATATCGACGTGACGCGATTCCATGATCGCGCGGCAATGCACGCCTTCGGTTGGCATGTGAATCGTGGGGCCGCCGGATCCATCGGGCAGGAGATAATTCAGGCCACGGGCCAAAATACGAGCGGTGGTGGTTTTGCCGACCCCGCGAACGCCCGTTAAAATCCACGCTTGCGGAATGCGCCCCGTTTCAAAAGCGTTCGATAGCGTTTGCACCATGGCATCTTGGCCGATGAGATCGTCAAAGGTTTGCGGACGGTATTTGCGAGCCAGCACGCGATAGGGAGCAGAAGGCGAGGGAGCAACCGATGGCGCATCGCCAAACATCGAGATCGTTTGATCGTCTCTTTCGATCACGCTATCGGGCGTTTCGCTCATGAGGGGCGTCGTCCTCAGCGGTTTTACAACGGCCAAACTAGCCGGAACAATAAAAGATAGGGTGGAAGGCTGGACGATGACCCGCCCGGGCTCGTTAGGGCTGCTTCCTTCCGGACCTGACCCGGTTGGCGAGTGGTACGTCCACCACCAACCTTCCACCCCCTATATCGTGTATCGGGCGGCAAAAGACAAGCGATTCTGGTATGCGAAAAAGCCACTCGCCGATTTTAGCCAATAAGGCTAAAAGAGCCCTATGAGCGAGTTTTTACTTGATTCTCGGCTTGAAGCCGACACGTACTTTATCGGGGAACTCATCCTCAACCGCGTGCTGTTGATGGATGATTCGCGCTTTCCATGGGCTATTTTGGTGCCAAAGCGCGCCAATATTCGTGAAATCATCGATTTGGAGCTTCGCGACCGCGCGATGTTATATCGCGAGACAGAATCGGTGATGGAGGCGATGAAGCGATTGTTTTCGCCGACCAAGCTGAATGTTGCTGCCTTGGGCAATATGGTGCCGCAGCTTCATATTCATGTGATTGCGCGGTTTGATGATGATCAGGCTTGGCCGAAACCCGTTTGGTCTGTAGGGCAGCGTGTGCGATACGAGCCCGATGCGGCTGAAGCACGCGCGAAGCAGATTTCAATTGAATTGGGCCGGTTGTGAGCGAACATCAGCGAGAACGTTCTGAACGTCTTGGATACGCCAATAATCCGCTGAATCGGATGGCGGAAGTCCGTGACAAGCCGGATACCATTGCGGCGATGGAAGCTTCAAGCGCCGCGCGTGCGATTGTTTTGGCGGGTGATATTCCGATTTTAAAGCGTCAAGGTGATGCGCTCGACGTTTTATTTTCGATGTCAGAGGCTAGAGACTTAGGTCAAGTTCGGGAATGCGTGTTTTTAGGCCATGATGGAACGAGTCCAATTTTTGGTTTGGCGCTCGAGGCGCAGGAACCGGAAACGCATCAGGAACGCGATGATCTTTTGGTGATTGATGCGCGATCAATTGCGGTTCAGGGCTTGCTCTCACCCGAATGGCTTGGGCCACTGGGCGAAGCGAAATCGCTGCTCTACTGGCACAGGCGGCACCGGTTTTGTGCTGCGTGCGGTCAAGCGACAGAATTAAAAAGTGGGGGCTGGAAGCGGATTTGTCCGTCCTGCGAAGCCGAACATTTTCCACGCACCGATCCGGTGGCGATCATGATGGCCGTCAAAGGCGACAAATGCGTGCTGGGTCGTCAGTCACGCTTTCCAGCCGGCATGTATTCCTGCCTTGCGGGCTTTATTGAGCCGGGTGAGACGGTTGAAAACGCGGTTCGTCGCGAATTGTTTGAAGAAGCAGGTGTTAGGACGGGCGCGGTGCGCTATCTTGCTTCACAGCCTTGGCCGTTTCCCGGCTCAATGATGATTGGCTGCATCGCCGAAGCGTTGGACGATGAACTGGTTATCGATGGCGAAGAATTGGAAGACGCCCGCTGGTTTTCGCGCGAGGAAGTTATTTCAATGATTAAGGTCGAGCATCCAGACGGTTTACTCGCCCCGCAACCGATTGCGATTGCCCATGCCATTATGCGAGCTTGGGCTTTGGAAGGTGAGACGGCTTAAAGCGTCTCTGATCCTTCAATCTCAATCCCAAAGCCAGCAAGACCCACGAATGAACGCGAGCTTGACGTTAGATTGATGATGGAGGCCACGCCCAAGTCTTTGAGAATTTGTGCGCCGAGGCCGATTTCACGCCATTGTTGTTGGCGAGTGGCATCCGAGCCTTGATCTTCATTCAAAGCCTGCACGGGAACGCCCGAGGTACCATCGCGGAGATAAACAAGAACGCCGCGCTCTTTGGCTGCGAATTTTTTGAGCGCGGAGGAAATGCTCTCGCCGCCGCCAAACACATCGGCCAAGACATTGGCGCGGTGAAGGCGCGTGGGTACGCCTTTTCCATCGCCGATTTTGCCGTGGACGAAGGCAAAATGGTGCACGGGATCAAACGGCGTTACGTATGCATAGCCGGTGAGTTCGCCGATTTCGGTTTTGACGGGAAAGGTGGCTACGCGCTCAACGAGTTTTTCGCGCGATTGGCGATAGGCGATGAGATCAGCCACCGAAATGCGCTTGATTTTATGCTTTTTGCCAAAGTCGGTGATTTGATCGCCT
>CANCAR010000185.1 GCA_947374125.1 Hyphomicrobiales bacterium
TTCCTCCATAATGGCGAGTAAGCCAAACACGGTCAGAAGACCGAAGGGAAGGTTGACGAAAAATACCCAGCGCCAGCTCAACGCCTCAGTAAGCCATCCGCCCAAAGTCGGCCCCATAATCGGCCCCAGCATAACGCCCATACCCCAAATCGCCATGGCCTGCCCGCGCTGTTCAATGGGGTAGGCATCGAGCATAACGGCTTGCGAAAGCGGCACGAGAGCGGCGCCAAACACACCTTGGAGCAAGCGGAACAAGACCATTTGCTCAATACTTTGAGCGACACCGCAAAGCATTGACGCCAGCGTGAAGCCTGCCGCGCACACAATAAACAGTTTCTTGCGGCCAAACCGCATCGACATCCAGCCAAGCGGCGACGTCATAATGGCCGCCGCCACGATATAAGAGGTTAGAACCCAGCTCACCTGATCCTGCGTGGTCGCAAGCGAGCCCTGCATATAAGGTAGCGCGACATTGGCGATGGTCGTGTCCAACGCCTGCATAATGGTCGCCATCATCACGCAAATGGTGATGGCAACGCGCTTGAACTGTTCGGAGCCCTGTACGGCCATGATTGGTCTACGGACCCTCAGCATGAGCAACGGCGGCCAAACCGAGCACTGAGGCTAAAGAGCGGACTCGACCAGAATCGATCTCGACCTGCGCGCTCATGCCAGAACGGAGCAACGCCAGATCGGCGCCGGCATCAAATTCAATTCGAACCGGCACGCGCTGAACAATCTTAACCCAATTGCCACTCGCATTTTGCGCAGGCAAAACGGCGAATTCCGCACCTGTGCCCGGGCTTAGCGAGGCTACTTTGCCCTGCCAAGATCGACCGGGAAATGCATCGACCGTAATGGCGACGTGCTGCCCCTCACGGAGCCATGTCAGATCGGTTTCCTTCGGATTAGCGATAATCCACGGATGATCATCCGCGACAATCGCCAAAACCCCCGTGCCGGGCGTCAAATAACGGCCGAGTTGAATGGATGGAACCTGTGTGGCAACCCCCGCTATAGAGGCGCGAACGGTCGTACCTTCAAGATCACGAACCGCGCGATCCCGTGCCGCTTTGGCTTCAAGATAAGGCGCGTAATCGCCAATCACGAGATCCGGTTTCCCCTGTAACTGGACGAGTGTAGTGGCCCGCTGCGCTTCCAACGCCTCAAGCGCATTTCGCGCATTGGCCAAAGCGATGGTTGCCCCATCCACGTCGTTTTTGGAGGCCGCTTTGGTCGCCATAAGCTCAGTCTTACGCTCCGCATCCGCCTGTCGAAGCGCCAAGGTTTCATGGGCCAAGGCCATTTGGCGATCAAGGCTTTTCAGCGTGATACCAAGTGTCTCAAATCCCGTGATGGTTTGCGCCAAATGCGCCTCGACCTGCTCCACCATCAGCCGATACGAGCCCGGATCAATCACGAACAGTGGATCGCCGGGCTTGACGTGCTGCCCCTCACCAACCGCCACGGAAAGCACCCTGCCCGCAACTGATGGCGTCACAATAACCTTCTGCGCGGCGATATAGGCATTATCGGTCGAAACATAGCGCCCGCCCATCAAATAGGCTGCTACAGCTCCAACCACTGCAATGACGGGCACCCCGACGAGCAGGACCAAACGCCTGTTCAGGCGTGATTTCCGCTGAGGGCTCAGAACCGGTGCATCACTCATCATCGTCTCCATGGCCATCCCGCTTGGCGGGTGCCTTGTTGCATGTTTTTATATTCGTCTTGATCTGCAGAAGGCCCACGGACAGTGCGTTCAGGGCTGCGTCATCCAGCCCGTCCAACGCTTCAGCCATCACGGCCTCGCCAATGGTCGCGAGTTTTTCCAAGACCGGCAGAGCTTCGGACGTCAAATACAATCGATTTGCGCGACGATCGTCCGGATCCGCCCGCCGCTCAACGAGACCACTTGCGCCGAGCCGGTCGATCATCCTCGCCAACGTGATCGGCGCAATATCGATCTGCGCCGCAAGATCAGATTGCTTTAGCCCCTCGCTCCGCTGAACCCGCACCAGAACCGACCATTGCGCCCGCGTCATCCCCACTTCGCGCGCCCGTTGATCAACAAGCGTTCGCAAGGCGCGAGCAGCGTCCGACAACAAAAATCCGAGTTCACGGCGCGGCGAGGTACGGGACGTCATTTTTTATACCATGCTTATAATAAGCATGCTTATGATTTATCGAAGTGCCATTTGCAATGTGTTTAAATGAAGGGTCAGCCCTGCGAAAATCGAAGGAGCAAAGCGGATAATCGTGCCCGTACCGGCAAAATGGCTTTGTATCCGAATTCGAGAATAGGGAGGATAAAAGGCAGGGACGCAATTCGTCCCAGTTTGCGCCAGCCCGGCAAAACGCGCCAAACCTCGGAAAATCCCGCAGCGCCCGACACGAGCGAGCCATCCGCCCGCCTGACGTGAAAGCGCGCCATGGCTTTGTCGCGATCAAGCCCGTCACCAAGCGAGGGAACATTCTCAGCGGCGACGTTCACAAAATCAATCGCCTCGCTCCCTGCGCATTGCTGGTAATGGCCAATTTCAAAACGACAGATCGGGCAAGCCCCGTCATAATAAACGGTCAAAGCGGGAATGGTGGTCGTTTCTGTCATCGGAAATCCTTTGTGGTTGACCAGCATACGCACAACAGAGCCCGTAAGATGCATTGCAATGGATGATCTGCAATAGTGCAAGCCGCGAGGGTTTTATTTCCCCATCGCCAATGACCATATTAGACGCGTAAAACGGGGGTAAAGTGCCATGCAGCTTCAAGGAATTCACCATCTCACCGCAATAACGGCTGACGCCAAAGGCAATCACGATTTTTACACGCAATTCCTTGGCCTGCGGCTGGTCAAAAAGACGGTGAATCAGGACGATACCAGCGCCTATCATCTCTTTTTTGCCGATGGTAAAGCCAGTCCCGGCTCTGACATGACCTTTTTTGATTGGCCCGTTGGCCCCGAGCAGCGCGGCACGAATTCCATCTCCCGCACGGCCTTACGCGTCAACGGATCAGCGACCCTTAGCTATTGGGAAAAGCGCATCGCCGATGCGGGTCTAACCCACCGGAAAGTCGCCGTGCATGATGGCCGCCTGACCTTGCTGTTCGAAGATCCAGAAGGTCAGCGGCTGGCGCTCGTCGACGATGGCGGGCAAGGCGACGCGCACCCGTGGGAAAAGAGCACCGTCCCTACGGAGCATCAAATCCGCGGCCTAGGGCCCATTACGCTAACGGTAGCCGACCGGCGCTACACCGATTTGGCGCTCACCCGCATTCTCGGCATGGAAGAAATCCGCGACTACAAATCCCCTGACAGTCCCGACCATCGCGTTCATGTCTATAAAATGGGCCCTGGTGGCGCGGCAGCCGAAATCCATGTTGTTGAGCGGCAAGATTTACCAATGGCGCAACAAGGCGCAGGCGCCGTTCACCATGTCGCCTTCCGCACGCCCGACATGGACCAATATCACGCTTGGACCGAACGGTTGACCGCGCTCAAAGTGCCGTTTTCCGGCGAAGTAAACCGCTTCTATTTCCACTCGCTCTATTTCCGCGAACCCAACGGCATTTTATTTGAAATCGCAACAGATGGTCCCGGGTTTGACGCCGACGAACCTATGGAAAGCTTGGGCGAAAAACTCGCTCTACCGCCGTTTTTGGAAAGCAAAAGAGCGCAGATTGAGGCCGGGTTGAAACCGATTTGAGAATGGGAGTTAAGATAAAGTGGCTGACAGACGGTGGTCAACAAGTGCCCGATCAATCGTGGCAAGTTGAAATCCTTCGATTGCACATTGCGCTAGCAATAAACGATCAAAAGGATCTCGCGTCGCCGGTTTCGGCTCAAGGTCATGTAGGACATGACGTTCATCAATCAAGAGCAATGACAAGCCTAATAACGTGACAAGTTTTGGAAGCATTTCAAGCGGAACTGAGAGGTGCAGTTTTCCAAGCCGTTGCTTAATCGCAATTTCCCAAAGGCTTGCGACACTAATATAATGTTTATCGTGGCGCTGAACAGCGTGTCTTACTCGCTCGGGTAAATCGATAAATCTGTCCTCAATCAGGGCTAGAAATATGTGGGTATCGAGTAAAACACTCATCTTCAGCGCGGCAAGGGTCTGATTAATAAATCATCAGGCAACGGCTCGTCAAAATCATCGGCAATATACGTAACGATGGGCTGGCCATGCTCTTTAATAAATGCTTCAATGGCATCGAAACGAATGCCTTTTTTAGGCTGATGCGGTACCAAATCAAAAACTGGGCGACCATTGCGTGTGACGGTAACCGTCTCGCCCCGTTCTACATCACGGGCAAGCTCGGAAAGCCGGTTTTTCGCTTCTTGAAGGGTAACAATCGCCATTCTTTGATCATACCCTATGATGGTGAAAAATTCTAGAAAATTCCGTCAAACCCGCTCCACCCCAGCCCGATCCAAACCTTCGAGCCATTCAGAAAGCGTCCGCCCTTCAACGACGCGTTCGGGTGCGATGTCGGCCATTGGCACAAGCACAAAGGCGCGTTCGCGGAAGCGGGGATGGGGCAGCGTCAGCACATCGGTATGAAGCACGAGATCGTCATACAGGATCATATCAATATCGATGATCCGAGGCCCCCAGCGCAAGGCATTGGCGCGGTCTCGGCCCATTCCGGCCTCTATCGCTAGACAGCGACGCATCAGGGTTTCGGGTGCAAGTGTGGTTTCAAGCCGCACGGCACCATTGACAAAATCATCTTGCGCCACCGGTCCCACGGGCTTGGTGCGATAGAGCGGCGACACCGCCTTAATTGTCACGCCCGGTTCGCTGGCAAGCCTGCGCACCGCCTCGGCCACATTGTCCGCGCGGTCGCCAATATTGCTGCCAAGGCTTAACGCAACATCAGCCATGCCGACGGGCTTCCACGGTAACGGCCACATCGTCGAAAATCGCCGCAACCGGCGCAGAAGGCTTATGGACCGTCACGGTCAGCGCCTCAACGGTTGGAAAGCGCTCCATAACCGCGTCCGATACGGCGCGCGCGGCGCGTTCAATGGTGCGGAATTTCTCGCCACAAAACCGGTCCGATACGCAATGGATGACGTGTTCATACGAAATCGTGCCATCGAGCAAATCGCTTTGTGTGGCGGTCACCTGCCCTACGCTCAGAGCCAGATCAACATAGAAGCGCTGGCCAATTCTCTGCTCTTCGTCGTTGACGCCGTGATAGGCGAACAGCGATAATTTAGTGACATTGATCCTGATCGTATCCATCAAAGGTCCTTTAAGCGGTCCGTGACGCGGGCGGCCTGCACGGCCTCTTTTACATCATGCACGCGGATAATATCAGCGCCCTTCAAAATTGCAGCCGTATGGATCGCAATCGTACCAGGCAAGCGCTCATCCGTGGTGGATGGAATAATCTTGCCGATCATTGATTTACGCGAAGCACCTACGAGCAAGGGG
>CANCAR010000186.1 GCA_947374125.1 Hyphomicrobiales bacterium
GTCATTGCTCCACGTGTCGGCGATGCGAAAAAGAAGTTCGCGAGGCGGCATGAAAGGGCTGCGTGCGTAAGAGACGACGCGACGAAGAAGAGAAACAGCTCACAGAAATCGCCGGGAAATCATCAGGCCGGCACTGGACAAGATAACGCTGTGAGTGCGCTACCGGTGAACACCAAGTCGCGGAGCATTCGCATCCGAAAATTGATATGATGAAAATATCGTATTCATGATTTTTATTAACTAAAATATCGTGGCTTGATTAAGGCAATATAGTGTCAAAATTTATCGTACATGAAAAAATAATACGAATTAATACTTATGTAAATCTAACAATAAACATTGATAATACTCATAAAAATATAAAATTAAGATATAAATACATGGTTTAGCTTAAGTATTTGAGCCCAGGATGCTCCTCATGCAGATGCCTCAATGCCATTAAAAGCTCTGCAGCATGCGCTTTGCGATTCTGCGCCAAAGCACAATTGATATCGTCAATAATCATGGATCGGACTTTTTCCAAACCATGTTCGGTATGGAGCAAATAGGCAGCCAGCGCAGCGGCAGCAACATCGGGCAGGTGCTCGTGTTCACCAATTGCCTCGATCTGCTCGTGGTCAAGGCCGCAAAGCCCGCAAATATCAACAACTGAAATCATACCTACCTCCCACCCCATTGGTCAGTTTGCAGTTTGACCGGCGTGGACGGCGGCTTCAATTGGCCCGATTACGCATGGTTATGCTGCCCGCTGCTCGGTTTGTGCCCGCATCCCCAGCATATGGCAGACGGCAAAGGTCAATTCGGCGCGGTTCATCGTATAAAAATGAAAGTCCGAAATACCTCTATCGAGAAGATCAAACACCTGTTCGGCGGCTACCGAGGCCGCAATCAGGCGGCGGGTGGCTGGGTCATGATCAAGCCCCTCAAACCTTTTGGCGAGCCAGAGTGGAATCGTAGCACCCGTCTTGGCAGCAAAATTTGCGGTTTGTTGAAAATTTTGCACCGGCAAAATCCCCGGTAAAATCGGTATCGTAATGCCACGGGCCAAGGCTCGGTCGAGATAGCGAAAATAGAGATCATTATCGAAAAAGAACTGCGTAATTGCCCGCGTTGCACCCGCGTCAATTTTAGCCTTCAACACATCGAGATCAGCGTCAAGGCTCGCACTTTCGGGATGCTTTTCGGGGTAGGCTGAAACCGTAACCTCGAAATCTCCACAAGCCCGAATGCCGCGCACGAGATCGGCGGTCGTTGCATAGCCATCAGGATGGGGCACATAACGCTCGCCAACTCCCCCTTGCGGGTCACCCCGAAGCGCCACAATGTGTCGGATGCCGGCGTCTTGATAAGAGTTAATTACCGCGTTCACCTCGTCGCGTGAGGCACCAACGCATGTCAGATGTCCCGCGGCAGGCAAATCGGTCTGAGACACCAATCGGGCAAGCGTTGTCAGCGTAGGCTCACGCGTGGAACCACCAGCACCATAGGTCACCGTCACAAAATCCGGTTGAAGCGGCGCAAGCCTTTGGATCGTTTCCCACAAAACGGGCTCAGCCTCGTGCGTTTTTGGTGGGAAAAACTCAAATGATACCCGGAGCCGGTCAGCGGCGGCACTACGGCTGGGCCGCGGCGATGGAAGCACATCTAAACGCTCACGCATCCTGTCGTCCTCCCTTTTAAACCATCTGAATTCTTGGATCTTTCGCCACAAACACCGATACGGTCAGCTGCGCCCCGCCGCTCTGGGGTGGGGCAATATCCTGATGCCCGGTTACTTCGAGGCCCGCTTCCTCAAGCCATTCCCGCATTTGACTTGAAGAGAAGCCCAATCGGCGATGCGCCTGCGTCTCACGTAAAAATTCGAGGTCATGCGGCGCGAAATCAACAACAATCATCCGTCCGCCGGGAATCAGCGTTTGCGCCGCCTCGCGAATGGCGCGTGCCGGATCATCCAGAAAATGCAGAACCTGATGCACCAAAACGAGATCAAACGCATTCCGATCAACGGGCAGCGCATAGATATCACCTTGCCGCAATTCGACGCCCTTAATCCCGTCGCGCTCCAAATTAGCGCGCGCCACCGCCAACATGGCGTGGCTGGCATCAATACCAACGATGCGGACTGCCAAGCGGCCAAACAGGGAAATCATCCGCCCCGTACCGGTACCCAAATCCAGCACGCTGCCGATGGGCTTATCGCCAATAATCGCCCGAATGGCTGCCTCAACCACCGCTTCGGGGGCATGCAACGAACGGATACGGTCCCACTCGGCAGCATGACGGCTGAAAAACATCTGCGCCGCTTCCGCCCGTTGGGCCCTCACCGCTTGCAAACGCTCACGGTCCATCGCGATAATGCTGTCTTGCGGGTCAATCCGGTCAATCAGCGCACGCGCCAGCTGGCCAATGCCATCGCGGTCTGCAATGCAGAAAAACGCCCACGCGCCTTCCCGCGCACGCTCGATCAACCCGGCCTCCGCCATCAGCTTCAAATGGCGCGATACACGCGGCTGCGACTGACCCAAAATATCGGTGAGATCGGTAACCGTTAGCTCGCCCTCATCCAACAATGCAAGAATCCGAAGGCGTGTATCCTCACCAGCCGCTCGCAGCCCCGAGATCAGGGTCGATAAAGCCAATTTATTGGGAGGGGTAGGAGACAACATGATCGTGAACCAATCCAATAGAAAGACATAAACATATCTTTATGTCATAATTAAAAGATTAGCAAGCCTGATTATGTTATGGCTAAGAAGGGCGCGTCACGCGCTCAATACGAGTCCTTCGACCAATCAAAACAACGGCGACCACCGCGATTGCAAAGGCCCAGGTCCAAAGATCAACGCGCTCGCCATTGATCAGCGCCGCGCAGGCCAATGTGACGAAGGTCTGCAACAACTGTGTCTGGCTGACCCGCGCCTGCCCGCCCATGGCGAGCCCGGCATTCCAGAAAAAGAAGCCGATATATTGGCTCATCAGGCCAAGATAGAGAAAGGCGCCCCAATGCGCCAAAGGGACAGCGTGAAAATCCAGTGGGGCCGACAGGTAAGCTAACGGTAAAGTCACCGGTAGCCCAATCACCACCGCCCAAGAAACGACTTCCCACCCCGGCCGCGTCCGGGTGAGCTTGGCAAACGCCGTATATCCCGCCGCCGCACTCAGCACAGCGCCAATCAGCAACAGGTCACCCACCCCAAAACCCCCGCCACCATCCCGCAGAGAGAAGCCCACCACCAGCGCCGCACCAATCAGAGCGCTGATCCAAAACCCCCGTGATGGCCGCTCGCCAGACGCCAGTGCCGCAAACATCGCCACCGCTAGCGGCAAAATGCCAAGCACCACCCCGCCATGCGAGGCGGGCACCAACCGCATCGCAAAGCCCGTAAATCCCGGAAAACCGATGATTGTGAACAATGCACCAACCACCAGCGTCACAAAATCACGCCCCCTTGGCATCGACTTGCGCAACGTCAAAAGGACTACCAAGGCCACAAGGCCCGCAAGCGACGCCCGCCCCGCCGTTACAAACACCGGATCAAGCGAGATCACCGCAATCCGCGTCATCGGCAGAGTCACACCAAAAATGATAACGCCAATCGTGCCCAACAGGAGGCCGAGGGTTTCGCGGGAAAGGGTCATTTTCAAATCAACTCGGGGCAATCATGCGGGTGAAGCGGCATAGCCCGTCTTGTTCATGAAGTCATCTTAAGCGGCAGCGCATCCCGCAAAATCGTCGATCGGAAAGGATCATTCACGCTCGCAAGATCCACCACATCAACCCGATAGGGCAGATCCGACTCTTCAAACGCATCGGCCAAGGCAAGCTCCTCGGCGCGGGTTAAAGGCCTGCCCGCATCAATCGCCAGATCAAGGCCGGAAGAGCGTTTCACCCCACCTTTGGCCCGCGAACCGAACACCAATACCCGTGTCTCATCCGGCATAATCGAACCAAGGATTTGCCGCACAAGGGTGGCGTCGCTCTCCGCAAGTTCAATTTCCGGCATCGTCCGACGCCCTTTGCCGACGCGTAATTTCAGCGTTTTTTCGAAAAATACACGATAATTCCGAACGATCCGCCATATTTTAAACCACAACCGCCAAATCCGTCGGCGTACTGCCAGGCTTTTGCCGCACGACAACGTCAACGCTGTAATCCAGCTTATCGAGACACCGCACCAACCGGTCGAGACTAAACTTTCCCGTCCGACCGGTAACAATGGCGGATATATCAGGCTGTTTGAGACCTATCAGGTCAGCAGCTTGCGCCTGCGTTAACCCACGACGCCGGATAATGGCGCGGATTTCGCGCACCAATTTGGCCTTCAAAAGCTCCTCTTCGGGATTAGGCAAACCAAGATCGGCAAAGACATTGCCACTGCTCAGTGTCACATCGCTGTTGTCGTCCACTTCGTTAACCTTTCCCAAAGCCACTCCTATAGTGCAATTCAGCCGTTTTCAGGCGATGCCGAATGAGTTCCATATCGTGCTTTGGCGTTTCACTTCCTTTTTTTGCCTTCTTCTGAAAGCAATGAAGAATATAGACGACCTCCGCGAATTTAATGGTGTAAACGGCGCGGTAGGTGTCACCATCGTAGTCGTCAACCACCTCAAGCACGCTCCTTCCGCCAAACCCTTTTAGGGCTTTAGCATCCGGATGCTCCTCGCCATTTTGGGCGTCATTGATAGCAACACCAAAGACCCGGCGCACATCTACCGGAAAATCTCTTAAGTCGCTTTTCGATGACGCTATCCAGACAACAGATTTTTGGTGCCTCATTTATACCCCTTTTATAGCACATGGACTATAAACCAATCAATAGAAATTTTCTCACCCCTCACCTAAACGGCGGCTCATCAAAACTCCTCAACTTTCGCGAATGGGCTGTCCCCTGCAAGCCGCGCAGATAATCCAACGCCGCGATGCCAATCTCCAGATGCTCGCTGATCGCCCGCTCGTAAAACGCATTCGCTGCACCGGGCAGTTTGATTTCGCCGTGCAACGGCTTGTCGGAAACGCAGAGCAGCGTGCCATAAGGCACCCGGAACCTGAAACCCTGCGCGGCAATTGTGCCGCTTTCCATATCCACCGCAATCGCGCGCGACAAATTAATCCGCCGCCGCTCTTGCGACCAGCGCAGCTCCCAATTCCGGTCATCATAGGTAACAACCGTCCCTGTCCGGAGCCGCCGCTTTAATGCCTCGCCTTTGTCCCCCGTCACGGAAGCTGCTGCTTCTTGCAAGGCGACCTGCACTTCGGCGAGCGCCGGAATCGGCACTTCGGTTGGCACCACGCTGTCTAAAATGCCGTCCTCCCGCAAATAAGCATGGGCCAGCACATAGTCGCCAATCCGTTGGGACTGGCGAAGACCACCGCAATGGCCCACCATCAGCCACGCATGCGGACGAAGCACGG
>CANCAR010000187.1 GCA_947374125.1 Hyphomicrobiales bacterium
CTAAAGGGCTCAGGTCCCTGGGTCAATAGGGCATAGGACGTTGCGCCTCCGATGGGCCAAGATTTTCAGCTAAAATTAAACCAGCATGAACGAAGATGCGGCAACTTAACGCAATTTGAAGCGTTAGCGTTGCAGTTGGTCATTTTCTATTCATCCCTTCTGGCCTACATGCGTGCAGCATCTAAAAGATATGCGGACTAAGGAATTCTATCGGGCATGACGACACGCAAATGCATCGCGGTGATACTGGCGGCGGGTGAGGGCACCCGGATGAAGTCTCACACCCCCAAAGTACTCCATAAGATTGCCGGCCGCTCCATGGTGGGCCATGTTGTCGATACGGTTCAAAAGGCTGGTATATCCAGCATTGCCGTCGTGATCGGGCCGGGTCGTGACGATGTAGCGGCTGTCATTCATGGCTTAGCGCCTGACGCGCAATGCTTTGTGCAGACCGAGCGATTAGGCACCGCCCATGCGACGCTTGCGGCGCGCGCCGCGATTGGCACCGACTATGAAGATGTTTTGGTACTCTTCGCCGATACGCCTCTGCTTGAGCCCGCAACGATTAAGGCGATGCGGGGACGGCTCGTTGAGGGAAATGGCGTTGTTGCGCTTGGATTTGAAGCCAAAAATCCAAATGGCTATGGCCGATTATTGACGCAAGGCGGGGATTTACTTGCGATTCGGGAACAAAAAGATGCGTCGGAAGCTGAGCGGGCGGTGACCTTGTGCAATTCGGGTCTTTTGGCGCTGGATGGCAAGGTAGCTCTTAAGCTGCTTGATGCCGTTGGTAATAACAACGCGCAAAGCGAATTTTATCTTACCGATGTAGTTGCTTTGGCGCACGGATTGGACGTTTCGACCGGCTATGAGTTGGCGGAAGAATCGGAAGTCATGGGTGTGAACGACCGCACGCAATTGGCTACTGCTGAGGCGGTCATTCAAGACCGATTGCGACGAAAGGCGATGCTGAATGGCGCGACGTTGACTGATCCAGGTTCCGTCTTCTTTGCCCATGATACAATCATTGGTCGTGACGTCGTGATTGAACCGCAGGTGGTATTTGGGCCAAATGTAGTGGTCGGTGACCGTGTGAACATTCACGCCTTTTGCCATATTGAAGATGCTACGATCGAGAATGACGCAGCCATCGGCCCTTTTGCGCGGATTAGGCCCGGATCGAATATTGGCGAGGGGGCAAAGATTGGCAATTTCGTTGAATTGAAAAAGGCAGACATCGGCGCAGGCGCTAAAATTAGCCATTTGAGCTATATTGGCGACGCCGTGGTGGGCGCGGATGCCAATATCGGCGCGGGCACGATAACCTGCAATTATGACGGATTTTTCAAATATAAAACCATAATTGGCGAGGGTGCGTTTATTGGTGCCAATTCATCGCTCGTCGCGCCGATCACGATTGGCGCCGGTGCTTATGTCGGCTCCGGCTCCGTTATTACGAAAGAAGTAGCTCCCGATCAGCTCGCTGTCGCGCGCGGCAAGCAAATCGCGAAGGATGGTTGGGGTGCATCATTCAGACAGACAAGTGAAGCGAAAAAGAAGGCCGGAAAGCCTTCGTGATCGTCACGAATCGTCACCCAACGTGATTTGCGTGGCCTCACACCCATCGCTACCAAAGATTCGTTTTCATCAAGCTCAGGATTGCATTTCATATGTGCGGAATTGTCGGAATTCTCTCGTCAGAACCTGCCGCAGCTCAAGTGATTGAAGCCCTTAAACGGCTTGAATATCGCGGCTATGACTCTTCCGGCGTTGCATCTATCAGGGACGATGGGACAATTGAGCGTTTGCGCGCCGAGGGTAAGCTAAAAAACCTTGCAGCGAAGCTTTGCGCCCACCCGCTGTTTGGAAAGACCGCCATCGGCCACACGCGTTGGGCGACGCATGGCAAGCCAACGGAAGATAACGCCCATCCTCATGCGACCGATCGCGTTGCCGTTGTTCATAACGGCATCATCGAGAATTTTCGTGAATTGCGTGCTGAACTGCAATCCGAAGGTGTTGATTTTAAAAGTGAGACAGATACCGAAGTAGCGCTGCATTTGGTTGATCGTGCGCTTCATCGCACTGGTGATCCGGTCAAAGCGGTTGCGGAATCCCTGCCTCGTTTGCGAGGAGCGTTTGCGCTCGGGTTTTTGTTTTCAGGCTATGACGATTTGCTGATTGGTGCCCGCCAAGGCGCGCCACTTGCGATTGGCTATGGCGAAAACGAGATGTTTTTAGGGTCCGATGCCTTGGCTCTTGCCCCCTTTACCGACAGTGTGAGCTATTTGGAGGAAGGTGATTGGGTTGTACTTCGCCGCAAAGGCGCGGTGTTTCATGATGTAACCAATGCGGTGGTTCAGCGGGTTCGTCAAAAGAGCGGGGCAGGCGCCTATTTGATCGATAAGGGCAATCATCGGCATTTTATGGCCAAAGAAATCGCTGAGCAGCCGGAGGTCGTTGGACGAACTTTAGCGCATTACCTCGATCTTGGTGCGGGCAAAGTATATCTCCCCACGGCGCTACCGTTTGATTGGAAAAAGCTTACGCGCATTTCGATTACCGCCTGCGGCACAGCGAGTTATGCTGGTCATATCGCAAAATATTGGTTCGAATCGCTGGCGCGAATTCCGGTTGAGGTCGATGTTGCGTCGGAATTCCGCTATCGCGAGGCTCCGCTTGATAAAGGTGGGCTTGCCATCTTCATTTCACAATCGGGTGAAACGGCCGATACGCTGGCCGGGCTGCGCTATGCCAAGGAACAAGGTCAGCATATTTTATCCGTTGTGAATGTTCCGACCTCCTCGATTGCGCGGGAAAGCGATGTGGTTATTCCCACGCTTGCGGGTCCGGAAATAGGTGTGGCGTCTACCAAGGCGTTTACGTGTCAGCTTACGGCACTTGCGTGTCTGGCGATTGCGGCAGCATCCGCGCGTGGTACGCTAAAGCCCGGCGAGGAAGAAGCGCTTGTTACCGATTTAATTTCGATTCCCGGACTTATGGTCGAAGCGTTAAAGCTTGAAGGTCATATCGAACATGTTGCGCACGATATGGCTAAGGCCACTGATGTTCTCTATCTTGGCCGTGGTACGAGCTTTCCATTGGCGCTTGAGGGCGCGTTAAAGCTCAAGGAAATCTCCTATATCCACGCAGAGGCCTATGCAGCGGGTGAGTTAAAGCACGGACCAATCGCGCTGATTGATGAGACGCTTCCCGTCATTGTGATTGCACCCCATGACGGGCTCTATGAGAAGACGGTTTCGAACATGCAGGAGGTTGCTGCACGCGGTGGCCGCATCATCCTGATTTCGGACCGAGAAGGTTTTACGGGTGCGGGCTTGGAGCCTGCGGCAAAAATCGAAATGCCGGTAATGAACCCACGGTTCGCTGCGATTGCTTATGCGGTACCAATCCAACTCCTCGCCTATCATGCGGCGGTGGCTCTGGGGAAAGACGTGGATCAGCCGCGCAATCTGGCGAAATCGGTAACGGTGGAATAAATCGCGGTCGACGCAACGGCAAGCGGCTGATATGAATCGCTGATAGGTACGTTTTTCGACAAGGTCGTTGATTAATGGCGGGCGAGGCGCATTCCGATTCAAAACATAACGGACCGTTTACGCCCGTGGCGGCGGTGCGTCCGACGATTGGTCAGCGGATCAGGGCATATTTTTTAACAGGTATAGTGATTGCTGGACCGCTTGCGGTCACTGTTTATATTACAACTTGGATCATCGGTTTGATCGATGCTTGGTTCAAGCCGCTAATCCCGGTTGGTTTTTTTCCGGCTTGGTTGGCCCCTTATAATATTCCAGGCCTTGGCCTGATCATCGCCTTTGTTAGCTTGACGCTTTTAGGGTTTCTGACCGCAAATTTGGTTGGCCGCTGGATGCTCGGTATGGGCGAATTGGTGCTGGGTCGAATGCCGATTGTGCGCGGCATTTATAAGGGCGTGAAGCAGGTTTTCGAGACGCTGTTTTCGCAAACGGGGACGTCTTTCAGAAAGGTAGGCTTGATTGAATATCCGGGTAAGGGGCTTTGGTCGATTGTGTTTATATCGGCGGCGCCTGACGGGCAGGTGTTAAGCGGGTTACCGGGAGAGGACGAATATGTTTCGTGTTTTTTGCCCTGCTCGCCGAACCCTACAACCGGTTTTTTTCTCTATATTCGCAAAGCCGATATTACTGAGATTACCATATCGATTGATGACGCCGCTAAGCTAATTATGTCCGCAGGGCTCATTCAGCCCGCCGAGCCGCTTGATGGGCCACGTCTCTCGCAAGAACAAAAATCATAAAGTTAGGGTACCAGTTTGGCTTATTGGTCGGGAGTGGCGCTTGGGTTTAGTCTGATCGTCGCTATCGGGGCTCAAAACGCGTTTGTGCTTCGGCAAGGCATCCGCAATGAGCAAATTTTTTGGGTCTGCTTATTGTGTGCCACCTCCGACGCCGTGTTGATGGGTGTTGGTGTTCTGTTTTTTGATAAAATCAACGCGGTGCTGCCATCGATTGAAAATGGACTGCGGATCGCGGGTGCTCTTTATTTAGTCTATTATGCCTTTGGCCGATTTCGTTCGGCGTTGGCTGAAGCATCCGTCCTACAATCGATGTCGGGGCTTACGTCTCCCTTGGCACGCGCATTATTGAACGCGGCGATGCTGACTTGGCTCAATCCGCATGTCTATATTGATACGGTGGTGCTCGTAGGGTCGGTAGCGTCAAGCTATGACGATGCCCGGTGGCTTTTCGCATCAGGAGCGATAACGTCTTCCTTCGTGTTTTTCTTCGCGCTTGGATATGGCGCAAAGCGCCTTAGCGGGATTTTGTCCCGCCCGATGGCGTGGCGGATTTTGGACAGTGCGATTGGTGTGCTTTTAATCATGATTGCCTGGCAATTGATCCAACCCTTATTGACGGGTCTTTAACCCGCCCGCACCAGCCTGATCGCCTCATCGCGTTCAAACAGGTAAAGGAGGATTCGTACCGCTTCGCCTCGTGGTGTTTGGAGGTGAGGGTCATGTGCCAAGATGTTTTTTGCATCGTCGCGGGCGATTGCCAATAACTCCGAATGTTTTTCGGGAACGGTCAGGCGAAATCCGGGCATGCCGGATTGGCGGGTTCCCAATACATCGCCTTCGCCGCGTAGGCGTAAATCTTGTTCTGCGATCTCAAACCCATCATTGGTAGACCGCATGGTTTCGAGCCGGGCACGGCCAACCTCGCCCAACGGTCCGAATAGGAGGATACAGCTTGAGCGCTCGGCTCCGCGACCGACGCGCCCGCGTAGCTGATGCAGTTGCGAAAGGCCAAAGCGTTCCGCGTGTTCAATCACCATGATCGTGGCTTCAGGAACATCAACGCCTACTTCGATAACAGTAGTTGCGACCAGAATTTGCGTTCG
>CANCAR010000188.1 GCA_947374125.1 Hyphomicrobiales bacterium
GCGCTCTGAAGTACACCTATGCGATTTCGCAGACCAATGATTACAACGGTACCGATACCTCGGCTGGTTCGAACATGGGTGGCGAAGTAACCTACGGCATCGGCGCTGGTACGCTCGCTGTTGCACTCGGTCAGCAGACAGCTAAGATCGGCGGAACGTCGAACACCCGCCAGACGATTGGTGTTGACTATGCTTACTCCGTCGCCAAGGGCTTCGTTGTTGAGCCTGAGTTCATTGCTTCCACCACGGACAGCGTGACCAGCAACACCATGTACCTCACGATCCATCGCGATTTCTGATCTTAGCTGATCAGTTTCTCGACAGAACCCCGGCAGGCAACTGCCGGGGTTTTTTTGTTTTTCTCGTTTGCTAAGTTGGCGCGGAAACGCCCAGACCTTAGGGCGCTTTGGTGGCACCAAACGACTCGGCGTTCCAGCGGCGATGGCCCCACATCCAAAGCGATGGGTCTTCCCGTATCCATTGCTCAAGCTGCGCCTGAATGCGCGCGGTATTTTCGACAATATCGGCTTTACGATCAGCACTATGCGCGAGCTCCAACCGCTCCGCATCGATCCTGAAATGGCTCGGCGATGTTCTGATCGCCCGAATGGCAATGATCGGAAGATCATGCCAGCGGGCGAGCAAAGCCGGGAATTGCATAGAGCGTGATGGAATGCCGAAACACGGCCGTTTCAACCCAAGAGCACTCTAAAAAGGGTCAAAAATCCTGATTCATGAACCGTTAGAATTTAAATTAATCATTTAATTTCAATAGATTAGTATTATAATGCAACAGATATGTGTAAAATTAGCAACACATTCCGGCAATTAACGTTGTTTTGTCATAATGTATACAACTTATGGTTGTATACAAATAGAAACTGCGTCATCAATCTACGATCGAAACGGCGTTTGGATGTGTCTCGCGTTCCACGCTCATTAGAAATGGATGACGATCATGAAACTCTCGACCCTTCTTCTTTCGTCGGCTGCGGTTCTCGTTGCTGGCGCTGCTTTCGCAGCTGATCTTCCTGCCAAGAAGGCAGCTCCTGCTGCTGCAACCGGTTGCTCTGCTTTCGGGAATGGCTTCTTCGCGATCCCAGGTGGCAATAACTGCATTAGCTTCTCGGGCTATATGGCCTATGCCGGCTCCTACTCTAATAATGGCACCTATTCGCAGGGCGCTGACGGCCGTATTCTGACCGACGTTCGCAGCAGCTCTGAACTAGGCGTTGTCCGCGGTGTCATCCGCACGAACTTCAACGACGCGAGCGCCCTTAAGGTTGGCCGCATTTACGCTCAGCTCGGTGGTTTGACCGTTGGTAAGGACGCGTCGATGGCCGATATCTCCGGCACCAATGGCTGGAACTACGACTCGAATCTTGGCGGCGGCACCGGTATCGGCATGGCCTACGAAATGGCAGCTGGTTCGGCGACTGTTAAGGTCGGCATTGAAAACGCAGCGACCCTTTCGGGCGGCGGCGACACTGCCAAGCGTCCTGACGTTCTCGCAAGCGTCAAGATCCCAGCTGGTCCAGCAACGGCACAGTTGGTTGTTGCTTCGCACGAAGCTGTTAGCTCGGTTGCAGGCGGCGCCCGCACCACCGGTTACGCAGTTCTCGGCAAGGTTAGCGCTAAGGCTGGCGATTTTGGCGTGTCGGTATTCGGCGGCACCAGCACCGGCGCTCTGAAGTACACCTATGCGATTTCGCAGACCAATGATTACAACGGTACCGATACCTCGGCTGGTTCGAACATGGGTGGCGAAGTAACCTACGGCATCGGCGCTGGTACGCTCGCTGTTGCACTCGGTCAGCAGACCGCAAAGCTCGGCGCTTCGTCGAATACCATGCAGACCATTGGTGTTGACTATGCTTACACCGTTGCCAAGGGCTTCGTTGTTGAGCCTGAGTTCATTGCTGCCACCACGGACAGCGTGACAAGCAACACGATGTACATCACGATCCATCGCGATTTCTGATCTTAACGGATCAGTTTCTCGACAGAACCCCGGCAGGCAACTGCCGGGGTTTTTTGTTGTTCTCGTTTGCTGAGTTAACCCGGAAACGCGCAGACCCTAGGGCGCTTTGGTGGCGCCAAACGACTCGGCGTTCCAGCGGCGATGGCCCCACATCCAAAGCGATGGGTCTTGCCTTATCCAGTGCTCAAGCTGGGCCTGAATGCGCGCGGTGTTTTCGACAATATCGGCTTTACGATCGGCACTATGCGCGAGCTCCAGCCGCTCCGCATCGATCCTGAAATGTCCCGGTGATGTTCTGATCGCCCGAATGGCGATGATCGGGAGATCATGCAAGCGGGCGAGCAAAGCCGGGAATTGGGTAGAGCGCGATGGAATGCCGAAAAACGGGACAAACTCGCCATGGGAATCCCTAAGATCCGCCATAATCGCTACGGAATACCCTTGCTTGATCGCTCGCATGATCCGCTTCACCGTATCAGGCGCGCGCGATACGAGGCCGCCTTTGTAAAAGCGGGAACGAAGTTTCGTCACATCGGCATCGACGAGAGGGTTTAAGACCTTTTTGTAAACGCCAATCAGCGGCTTGTTGAACTTTTCTGCAGCAATGGCCGTGATTTCCCAATTGCCGAGATGGAGGGACACGAAAATTGCAGGCTTTTGGCTCGCCATAATTTCCGTAGCCGCTGCACTGAAACGGAGCGATACCGCGTTCGGGTTATCAGCAATCTCCTCAAGCCGCATCGCTTCCGCCGAGGTTCGACCCAGATTGTCCCACATCGCGTTTAGAATGTGATCGCGTTGTGCGGGCGATAACTCTGGCAATGCGGCCGTTAGATTAGCCATTGCCCGCTTATGCCGACGGAGTTTGGGGGCAATCAGCCGCCAAAAAAACGCGGATACGGATGCGGCCATAGGGACAGGCAAGACACCCAGAGCGGCACGCGCACCAGAAAAGCCTCCATATTCTAGCCAATTGGCGAGGCTTGGGGGCTTATTTGCTTTACCCTGAGCCTCGTTGAACTCTTCCATGATTGTTACAACTCGGAATGCGGTGTCTGATGAACGTGGTGGTCCGATGGACCTCTTCGATTTTTAATACCGATCATAGACTTACACGGCTTAGCGAGCGATTAATATCAAGGCTTCGAACGGCTTGAAACCCATTTATCGTGAGAGATTAATGAGAAGACCGTCCGATCGGGGCGGGATATTCTTTATATTCGGACAGCAAACTGAGCGCTCTTTCCTCATCTTCGCGCGACAGCTTATGCCCCATTCGATTGAAGAATAGCTGATCGAAGCCCGGTAAAGCGGCGATGACGTCGATCATGCATTTCGCACAGAAGGCCAACAGCGAGAAGATTAACGCGCGATATTCGCCTCGGGAATAAAAATGATGTAACTGCGCACCAAGCAAGCTTCGACGGGCGCGAAGCGTTTTTCGTAACGAAAATGGCCCCTGCCGATAGGCGAGCAACACGTCGTTAAGGCAGCCAAAGCGGCTGCTGGGCATCGCCCGCAACAAGAGCTCTTGATCCTCTGCCCTTACATATTCGGGCAGTTGATAAGAAAATCTGAGATACCATTCCTTGCGGGCCATCCAAGTGGGGTGGGGCATTGGTAAGGACAACCATGGACGGGAACAGATATCGGCATGGGTTTGGCGAAACGGCAATAAGCCAATGAGATGCCCTTGGCTGGTAAAGACGACGGCCCGGGTCGCCAATAGGTCGATCCCGGGGTTTGTTTCAAGAAAGTTGACCTGCTTTTCGAAGCGATCTGGAAAACAGAGATCATCGGCATCCATACGCGCAATATATTTCCCGCGCGAAAGGCGAATTCCTTCATTCAGCCGGTATGCCAATCCGCAATTCGTGCCGTCTGTTATAATTTTCAACCGGTTGTCCGAAAAAACGCGAAGAGCTTCGACTGATCCGTCTGTTGAACCATCATCAAGAAGCAGAAGTTCGAAATCATCAAACGTTTGTTCCAGAACGGATTTAACGGCCGACACCAGCAAATGTCCGGCGTTATATGCCGGTAAAATGACACTCAGCGTAGGTTCGTTTGGATCTTGCATCGACCGCCTTATTCAACCGCTTTTTGGAAGGGTGTGCCAATTGGGCGGGATCAAATCTTGCGACGCCATCGTCTTTGATGCAAACCATGGTTCAGGCGCGATAACAATTTTCTCAAGATTCGTGCCTAGCCATGCGCCCCACCAGCTAAAGGAACTGTTGGCGATGATATGGTGCCGACAAAGGCTTATCAACCGCATATCGTTGAAACTTTCCGTGCCCCGATTGTGGTCAATGTAGCGAGTTGGAAACGGTAAGTTTAGATTGTTTCTTACCCAATCCATGTCATCAGAAAAGATAAAGAATTGGGGATTTGCAATGCGCTCGGCAATAAAGTTAGCAGCTTTTCGATAATACTCAGGGGAGCAAGACGCATAGATGGAATGGTTCGCCGGATTTGCTACGTAATCGCCGCGGCGAATATGCAGGCTGACCGAATTAATGCGTGACAATAGGTTTGCAAGTTCCTCGTTGGTCTCTGAGAACGGCGTCCGGAAGGTAAAATCCTCACGAATTTGTCTGGCTTCATGGATGAAATATTTCTCGCTTTGCCAATAGCCGGACAGGTAACAGCTTTCTGGTACCTTCTGGATAGCGGGCCAATAGGCGAGCGAGGGTTCAAAAATCAATTCCTTTCGCCTTAAAAATGCGAGTGGCTTGCGGGCCAAAACGCGTCTTATGCGAGGATCCGATTGCCATCCTAGCACTTCGGCGAGGTCGGTTGATGCTGCAAGAGAGCCGTCTATCTTAAAGATTCGTTCCAGTTCAAACCCGTGATGTAAACCGTAATGGGCGAATCCGGAGACATCGAGGTGAAATCTCTGTTTTTTTTGCAATGAAACGGCCCGTCCCACGGCGTATTGGAACATCTGGTTGCCGAGACCGCCGATGATTTGGCTGATAATCAAGGGACAGTCTTTCTCACATCGACGTTGATAAGCCGTATGGCAGCGGGGTTTTTGTATAAGATGATAGCCGTGAGCGGGACGGATGCGATTCCAATCAGGACAAGGATGACGATCGAGTTTCCAGTTTCAGCGGCGGGCAGAACGAAGTGAGCCGTTAGCGGTAGGAAAATCATCCATGCGGATGCAATCAACCAGCGCTGCCAATCAATGGCAAGTTTAATATACTGTCTCGTATAGATCCACATTCCGAAAAGCGTAACGCAAGAGCCTGCCAACAGTGAAAAGACGGCGAACCGAGCGGGCAATTGCCATAGGCC
>CANCAR010000189.1 GCA_947374125.1 Hyphomicrobiales bacterium
AATCATATGCGGGAAAACCACGATATCGCGCAAGGGGAGAACCGAATAGGTTGCCCGTGAACCGGCTTCAACCGTAAGACGCTTTTTTGCCTGAGGCATTGGTACATTCCTTATCTTGAACGGCCCCAGAATACCCGAATGGGCTATCCTGCAGGTGTCGATGACGGAACAAAAACGTTCCGTTTGCGAAGTATCCCTCCGGCACCATGCCGTTGATGAGCAGAACCCCGCACCCTATAAATGGCGAGAGGCCGGTACGGTTTCAAGCCGTACCGGCCTCAAAAGCCAAGAGCGTAGTGGACAAACCTAAAACACTTTATGCGCTAGTCGCCGTTTCAGCCAATTTTTCAGAATAAATATAAAGCGGACGCGCCTTACCGTCGATCACTTCTGGACCAATGACCACCTGTTCACAGCCATCCAAGCTTGGCAGATCGTACATGGTTTCAAGCAAAATGCCTTCCATGATCGAGCGAAGACCACGAGCACCGGTTTTACGCTCAATCGCCTTCTTGGCAATCGCAGACACGGCGTCGTCCGAGAACGTCAGCTCAACGTCTTCCATCTCGAACAGTCGCTGGTACTGCTTCACAAGCGCGTTTTTAGGCTCGGTCAGGATTTTCTTGAGTGCTGGCTCGTCGAGGTCTTCCAGCGTCGCAATGACGGGGAGACGACCGACGAATTCCGGAATCAAACCAAACTTCAACAAATCCTCAGGTTCAGTCTCGCGGAATATAGCCCCGGTCCGACGATCATCCGGTGCTTCAACCCGTGCACCGAAGCCAATCGAGGTGCCTTTACCGCGAGCTTGAATAATACGCTCAAGCCCAGCGAAGGCACCGCCGCAAATGAATAGGATGTTGGTTGTATCAACCTGCAAGAATTCCTGCTGCGGATGCTTACGCCCACCTTGCGGCGGAACGGATGCAACCGTGCCTTCCATGATCTTAAGGAGGGCCTGCTGCACACCTTCGCCCGATACGTCGCGGGTGATCGAAGGATTGTCCGATTTCCGGCTGATCTTATCGATTTCGTCAATGTAAACGATGCCGCGTTGGGCCCGATCAACATTGTAATCAGATGCCTGCAACAGCTTCAAAATGATGTTTTCAACGTCTTCACCGACATAGCCCGCTTCGGTCAGCGTTGTCGCATCCGCCATCGTGAACGGCACATCCAGGATGCGCGCTAAGGTCTGAGCGAGCAAGGTTTTTCCGGAGCCAGTTGGTCCTACAAGTAGGATATTGGACTTCGAAAGCTCGACATCATTGTGTTTGGTTGCGTGGTTCAAACGCTTATAGTGGTTATGCACCGCTACCGAGAGAACCTTTTTTGCATGATCCTGACCGATGACGTAATCATCGAGAACTTTACGGATTTCCTTTGGCGTTGGGACACCATCACGCGACTTAACCAGCGAAGACTTGCTCTCTTCACGGATGATATCCATGCAGAGCTCAACACATTCGTCGCAAATGAAGACGGTAGGTCCGGCAATCAGTTTACGCACCTCATGCTGGCTTTTGCCGCAAAAGGAGCAATAAAGCGTGCTCTTCGAGTCCGTGCCGCTGACCTTACTCATGATCTCTCTCCGTACGCTCTACCTGTCGATTAACCGGTAGAAGCTCAAAAATGCTGCCCGAACGGTCCCACATCACCATCGCTAGGCAAACACGCCAAAACGAAACTAGCAATAGCGGACGTTTCTAAACAAATCTTTTCACTCCGGTTGTCTTGCCGGATATCCTGCAACAACCGGACCATATTCCCACTCGCGCTTACGAACAAGAATTCCTTTAGGCCGCCGCTGGTTCCGGATCACTTGGCCGCTTTTCCATGACCTTGTCGATGATGCCGAATTCTTTGGCACCCTCAGAGGTCATAAAATTGTCACGCTCGAGCGCTTTTTCCACCGCTTCGTAGCTCTGGCCCGTATGGCTCACATAAATTTCATTCAACCGCTTCTTGAGGCTTTCGACCTCGCGAGCATGGATCATGATATCCGTCACCTGGCCCTGATAACCGCCAGAAGGCTGGTGGACCATGATTCGCGCATTCGGCAACGCAAAACGCATATCCTTCGCACCAGCCGCCAGCAGAAGCGAGCCCATCGAAGCGGCTTGACCAACGCACAACGTCGTTACCGGCGGACGGATGAACTGCATCGTATCATAAATCGCAAGGCCGGAGGTGACCACGCCGCCTGGCGAATTGATGTAGAGCGAAATCTCTTTCTTCGGATTTTCAGCTTCCAAAAACAAAAGCTGCGCCACGACCAAAGAGGCCATGCCGTCCTCAACCGGGCCGGTCAAAAACACGATGCGCTCGCGCAAAAGCCTCGAGAAAATGTCGAACGCGCGTTCACCCCGGTTCGATTGCTCGACCACCATCGGAACGAGTTGGTTATAGGTTTCGATCGGATCGCGCATGAAGAGCCCCAAGGTTGGTGTCTAAAAAAAACCGAACGGTTCAACCGATTCGGTAAAACCACTGACCACCATATAAGCATTAGCTGTCAGATAAAAAAGTGCGGCGCGCGGAGAGGGCCCCGCGCGCCGCAAAAAACATACGTTACGCGCCGGTTTATTCGCCGTCGGCAACCTTTTTGGCCTTGGCTTTTGGCGCAGCCTTTGCCTTTGACTTCTCGTCCGCGCCAGCGTCGCCATCGTCTTTGGCTGCTGCTTTTGCCTTTGACTTGCCCTTCGGCTTCACGTCGTCTGCATCGTCCTCGTTGAGAAGGACTTCGGCCGTAACCGTCTGGTCTTTCACCTTGGCGGAGGCTAAAATATGGTCGACCACTTTATCCTCAAAAATAGGTGCGCGAATTTCGGCAATGGCCTGCGGGTTCTGGCGATAGAAATCCCAGACCATTTTTTCCTGACCCGGGAATTGGCGGGCCCGATCCATCACGCCCTGCGAGACCTCTTCATCGCTCACGACAACTTTGGCCGTGTCGCCAATTTCGGCGAGCACCAATCCCAAACGAACGCGGCGCTTGGCGATGCCGAGATATTCCTCGCGCGCCGCCTCTTCCGTCGTGTCCTCATCAGCGAAGGTTTTGCCAGCCTGCTGCAGATCATTCGAGACCTGCGACCAAATGCCGTTGAATTCTTGTTCAACCAGCGCGGGCGGCAAATCAAAATCATACTGGCCATCGAGCGCGTCAAGCAATTCGCGCTTGGTCTTACGGCGCGCTGCAGCCTCATATTCACGCGAAATATTCGAACGGATCGCATCTTTCAGTTTATCAAGGCTTTCCATGCCAACGGTTTTGGCAAAATCATCGTCAAGCTTCGCTTCGCCCGGCGCCTCTACACCCTTCACGACCGTGTTGAAGGTCGCTGCCTGTCCAGCCAGATTGGCGGCAGAATATTCTGCCGGGAAAGTGGCCTTCACGATCACAGTATCACCCGCAACCAATCCGATGAGTTGTTCCTCAAAGCCAGGGATGAACTGGCCCGAACCGATTTCAACCGGAATATCTGTGCCTGTGCCGCCTTCAAACGGCACACCGTCGATCATGCCAACGAAATCGATCGTAACGCGGTCGCCACTCTTCGACTTCTGGCCTTCTTTGCGGGCCGAGAACGGACGGGCTTGCGCCGCCATACGGGCCAAAGCGTCAACGACCGTCTTGTCTTCGACGCTTGCGACCTGACGGGTCACCGAAATGCCGCCGAAATCCTTGACGTCAAACTTTGGCAAAATCTCCAATTGGATTTTGAACTCGAGACCGCCCTTTCCGGTGATGGCAGCTTCAACAGCCGCTTCGTCTTCCGGGAAAACGATCTTTGGCTCAAGCGCGAGCTTGATGCCATTTTCCTCGATAATTTTGCGGTTGGTCTCGTTAACAAGATTTTGAACCACGTCGCCCATCACTTGGCGGCCATAGACACGGCGCAAATGCTCCAATGGCACTTTACCGGGACGGAAACCGTTGATCCGGACCTTGTCCTTCAGCGAGACAAGTTCGGTGGTAAGCCGCTCGGCCAGATCCTGGGCTCCAAGCACCACATTGAATTCGCGCTTCAAGCCTTCCGAGAGGGTGTTCGTAACCTGCATGATCTTCAAAGCCTTCGTTAACAAAACCGCGCGACAATCGCGGTTAAAAAACTGTAATGGTGCGGGCGGAGGGACTCGAACCCCCACAACTTGCGTCACTGGAACCTAAACCCAGCGCGTCTACCAGTTCCGCCACGCCCGCAATCCCAAGAGAAGTTGAGCAACCCAAGAGAAGTCAAACCTCCCCATAAAAGGTCAAAGAACCGCGCGAGGCACGAACCCTCAAAACCCGTCAGGACGCGGCTCTATAGCACGGTCGACGAAAGACGCTAGCGAAAAAGCAGATACAATCCATTATGCTGTGCTGCGCTCGTCGATCAGCTTAGCAATAACGCTGCGCAACGCATGGGGTAAATCATGCGCAAGAAGCCCGGGCCCCACCGCTCGACCAGCTTCTGCATGCAGCCAAACACCTCCGGCCGCAGCATCAAAGGCCGTTGCGCCTTGCGCCAAAAGCCCACCAATGGTGCCCGACAACACATCGCCAGAACCCGCCGTCGCGAGCCAAGGCGTTCCATTCTGATTAATCGCTGCGCGTCCATCTGGCGCTGCAATGACGCAATCGGGCCCCTTTAACACCACAACAATGCCAAGATATCGAGCAGCAGCCCGCGCCCGACCAAGCCGGTCAGGGATCGCCAAAATATCCGCTTGTGACGAAAAAAGCCGGGAAAATTCACCATCATGCGGCGTGGCTACAACCTTATCCGCGTGCCAAGGGTCAATCATCGTCTTTAAAGCGTTCGCATCGCCGGAAAAGCTCGTGAGCGCGTCAGCATCCAGCACCAGCGTCCGACGGGCGGCGAGCGTCAACGCAACGCATTCGCGCAAGGCTTCGCCAACCCCATTGCCGGGTCCAAGAATCACCGCGTTGCGCCGCTCATCCTCAAGCAATCGGCCAAGGCCTGAGGCACCGTCCGATCCGCGCACCATAATGTCGGTCAATGCAGCCGCGTTAACAAGAATCGCGTCGCTCGGGGACGCGACCGTTACAAGCCCAGCACCGACGCGTGCCGCGGCATGGGCCGCTAGCCGTGCAGCACCCGTGCTTTCAACGCCGCCCGATAAAACGATCAAATGGCCACGGTTGAATTTATGCCCCTCTTCATCGGGCACCAGCAGAACATCGCTCCACAAAGAAGGTGTGTTCAAATGGGCTAACGGTTGAATAATCTCCAGAACGTTTGGCTCAATTCCGATATCAGCCAGCTCGATTGTGC
>CANCAR010000190.1 GCA_947374125.1 Hyphomicrobiales bacterium
GAATGAGCGCCAACATCGTGGGCGCCATCGCGCAAGCCACCGAACCCACCACAAAAATCACAATCGCCGCCAGCATTGTAACCCGGCGGCCATGAATATCGCTGATCTTGCCATACAGCGGCGTCACGGCGGTAGTGGCTAAGAGATAGAGACTAGCCACCCACGAGATCGAATTAAAATCGCCAAGTTCCCGCGCAATGGTCGGCAAGGCCGCCGCAATGATCGTTTGATCCAGAGCGCCCAAAAACATGGCTATCATCGTGCCCGTTAAAATCGTCCAGATCGTCTTAGCAGGCAGCGGCGCATGGTTTTGGGCTTGGGACATAAGGCTCTTCAATCAGGTTGCATAACAAAAACAAGGGGAGTGGGCAGCGTCATCTATCGAACGGGCTGCCAGCGTTGCACTTCGCAATTTTGCATCCAATGGCCCGTCAGCGCGTGGAAGAACGTGCCGTGGCCGATCACCGCAATCCGTTGCGTCTCATGGCCAGCCAACCACTCCCGAAAGGCTGAAACGCGTTGTTCAAACACAGGCAGCGGTTCAACCGTAAAAGGCGTCTTAGCCGTTGGCTCATGGTGCCACCATGGATCATCGAGATGATCAAAGTCGAGATGGGGAAAATCCTGCTTTAATTCAACTGGCGGCCGCCCCACATCGCATGTGCTCTCCAGCCGCTCGCGGTGCTTGCAGGTGACATGAAACGGCAGGCTCCGGTGGCCGAAAATCGCTAAACCCGTCTGGATGGCACGCGTCAACGGCGATGCAATGACGAGATCAATCGCCTCATCCGCTAGCTGAACCCGCGCGGCTTCCGCCTGCCTTTGTCCAAGCTCGGTGAGCCGCGCATCATAATGGCCGGGGTCTTCGCCGGTGGCTTCATAATGGGCATTAAAGGTGGATTGGCCGTGGCGAATTAAAACAATCGATTTCAAGGGATAGACTTTCTCAAGAGATCAGGAATTCAATGAATAAGGCCGCCATCAATCTGGACGGATGGCTCTTTTCACCGCATGCTTATGACATTAGCATGATTCATACGCACAGAAATCGAAAAGGGATGAAAATGGCCGGTGAAGAATTGATCCAGTCGTCGGCCAAAGCCTTGGTCAACCGCCTCTCAAAGGGCGAGATCACCCCGCTCGACCTGCTTGACGCGCTCGAACCGCGCATTGCTGCTGTCGATCCCTTGGTCAATGCTTTGCCCACCCTTTGCTTCGAACGAGCGCGCGCGAGCGCCAAAGCGCTGATGCAGAAGCCGCAATCCGAGCGTGGTATTCTTCAAGGCATGCCGGTTCCGATTAAAGACCTCTCCAATGTCGCGGGCGTCCGCTCGACGCAAGGCTCGCCGATCTTCGCCCACCTCATCCCAGAGGCCTCCGATGTCATGGTGGAGCACATCGAGGCAGAAGGCGGCATCATCTATGCCAAATCCAACACGCCCGAATTTGGCGCGGGCGCGAATACGTTTAACGAAGTCTTCGGCGCAACGCTCAACCCGTATGACACACGGCTTTCGGCGGCAGGCTCCTCGGGTGGTGCCGCCGTGGCGCTCGCCACCGGCATGGCGTGGCTCGCCCAAGGCTCCGATATGGGTGGCAGTCTGCGCAACCCCGCAAGCTTCAACAATATCGTTGGCCTTCGCCCAACGCCAGGCCGCGTTGCCTTCACGCGCGGTGGCCGCCTCGATTCAAGCCTTGGCGTCGAAGGGCCAATGGCCCGCAATGTAGAAGACCTCGCTTTGTTTCTGGATGCGATGAGTGGCGACGATCCGCGCGATCCCATCTCCAAGCCAAGGCCCGCGACATCGTTCCTCTCTGCGCTGAGCACATATAAAAAGCCAAAGCGCGTTGCCTATTCCTCTGATCTCGGTGGCATAACGCCCGTTGATCCGGAAGTGGTAGCAGTCACCCGCCGCGCGGCCGAACAATGGGCGTCTGAAGGCGTGATCGTGGAAGAGGCGCATCCAGATGTTCACGATGCCTATGACATCTTCCAAACGCTGCGGGCAGAGGGTTTCGCTATCGGCATGGCGGGCCTCTACAACGACCATCGCGCGCTGTTAAAGCCCGAGATCATCTGGAACATCGAGAAAGGCCTTTCGCTCACCATGGCCGAAGTCGCCAAGGCTGAGATGGCCCGAACCGCCCTCATGCACCGCGTCGCTCGTTTCTTTGAGCGCTATGACTGCCTCCTTTGCCCCGCCACCATCGTCCCGCCGTTTCCGGTCGGCGAGCGTTATGTCGCGTCCTGCAATGGCGTCACGTTTAAAACCTATGTCGATTGGCTGTTGATTGTCGGCGTCGCCACTATGGCCGGATGCCCGGCTTTGTCCTTGCCGTGCGGGTTTACGTCAACAGGCCTTCCCATCGGCCTTCAGATGATCGGTCCATCGAATGGCGAGGCCGGACTGCTTGCCGCCGCTCATGGGCTTGAAGCTGTTTTGGGGCTCGATACCGTCACCCCGATCATGCCGCGCGTCTTTGCTTGATCGCTCAATCCGTCCGCTTTGGCGGGCACACCATCGCCCAAAGGGGCGGGATCACCGGATCGGATAGCAGGATCCTGCTCTTGTACGCTGCCACCCCGCAAAGGGCTGGCGGGGCTTGGTCTCGTTGGAACACAAAAACGATTCCGCGTGTCGCGATCTGCTCTTCGCTGACCCATGGCGAATGTGTCAAATCGCCACCAATTACGACTTGAGACCGTGCGTTGAGGCCAATGGCAGCTAGCCCTGCGGCAAACGGCGCGCCGCCAATAAAGCCGATGGGCTGGTCGCTATGGCTTTTCCACGCTTCGTCGACCTTGCCGGCCAATTCTCGCATCGGCCAATTGCTGCGCGGTGCCATGCCCCCATAAGGATAGAGCGACTGGACGATGAAGCCGATACCGACGAGCCCGATCAGCGCCATCGCAGCGAGAGCAGCGCGCGCTACCTGTGGCGCAGACCATCGGCGTTCCATTTCCATAATGAGCCAAAGTCCCAAGGGCGTGAACATGGGCATCCCCCACATATCCTTCCCCGATGATCCGCTGACAACAAAAAGGGTTAGCGTCAGCACAATCGGCCCAAACGCGATGAGCCTCAGAAAATTCCGGTCATTCGACGGAACGCTTACTTTTTCCGCCACCATCAGGCCCGGAACGCCAACCGCGACCAAGATGAGCAGCAAAGGAAGGTTATCGGCCAATTGCGCCAATAAAAACCAAAGCGGATTAGATGTTGAAGCCCCGCCGCTCCGCTCCATCGCATAGTTTAACGGTTCGAAATTGTTCCAGAACAGCCAGATGAGGTGGGGTAAAAAAACCAGCAATCCGATGGCTGCTGCAACATAGGGCTTGACGCTCCCAAACATGCGGCGCGTTGCAGGTTCATAAAAGACCGTGATCAGTACAATCACCAACAGAAGAGCAAAGGTATATTTCCCATATAGCCCGAATCCGCCGAGGGTGCCCAAAGCAAGCCAATAGACCCAGCGATCAGGCTGCCGCCTCAATAGCCCGAACAGCAGCAAGGTACCCGACCATAGCGGGAGTTGGATCACATTATGGTTGAATTCCAGCGTTGGAACCGTAAAATAATAGGTGCCCGCCATCAAAATGGTACCGGCTGCCGCCCGAATGGGGTCTAACACCAACTTCCCCAAGCGATAGATGAAAAAATAGGTCAAAGCCACGCAAAGCTGGCTGAGCAGATAGGGCCCCAAAATAACATCGCGCGTGATCAGAACCGATAGTTCGATCAGCCAAGCGGGCAGAGGCGGATGCTTATAGGTGCCTAAGAGCCAATGCGGCGCCCAGACCAGCCCCTCCACAACATCCAAAGGCGGGGCTAAACTGAACGCGTAAGGGATGGCCACGAGAACCACAAACTGGAACAGAGCAAGGCCGCCTACCCATTTGCCGGGGCTCATCGCAAACCGCCAACTCATTTCGACGCCCCATCAATGACCCGTTCTAAAGGGCTTTTAGCCAATCTAAGCAAAATTGCCTATCGCAATATGCGCTCGGTAAATCGGTGCCTGATGAGGGGCAAGATTACTCCCTCGTCTACCGTATTTTCCCGAATGTCCGTCTGCCCCCAAATCGTCCAGATTCCTTCACACTTTATTCGATTTTTATCGATAGATCTGTCGTGCTTGCACCAATTCCGAGCTAATAAAGGTTTTTTGACGAAAATGACCGAACAAAGCCGTTCCCCTTGGTATGACGCAGTCGCATCAACGGGCTCCTGCCGATGTTGCTCGGCGCCTTCCTCACGTCGGCATTTTCTGGCGGGGTTTGTCGCCATGGCGGCCATCGGTGCGGTAGGCTTCGGCGTCGAAGAAGCATCCGCGACCGAAGGATTGCTCGAGCCCCGCCTAACGCTCAAAACCCCGCAAGATGGCCGTCGCACGGTGGCGCTTACGCTCGATGCCTGCCCCGGTGGCTTTGATACCAAAATTATTTCAGCTTTGGTCGAATGGCAGGTACCCGCCACTATTTTCATGACCGGCGCTTGGATCCACAGCAACCCGACTGGTCTTGCCGCCATCTTGTCCCATCCGGACCTTTTCGCCATCGGCAATCACGGCGCCCACCACGTGCCCGCCGTGCTCGGCGGCGGTAGCCTTTTCGGACTACGCGTAGCGGGAGATATGGCCGCAATCCGCGACGAAGTAGGGCGCGGCGAAGAAGCGATTTTAGCCGCCACCGGTTCCAAACCCGTCTGGTATCGGGGGGCTACGGCGCTTTACAGCCCATCCGCCGTTCCCGCTATCGAAAGCATGGGCTTTTCCATTGCGGGCTATTCGCTCAACGCCGATATGGGTGCGTCGCTTCCCAGTGAGTCGGTAGCCTACCGCATGCGCCAAGCCAAAGACGGCGACGTCATCATCGCCCACACCAACCAACCCAACCGCCCCAGCGGCGCAGGCGTTATTGCGGGCGTCCGCGCCTTGCTCGATCAGGATGTGCGGTTTGTTCGGTTGGACGCGCTGACGCAGAGCGTGGCGAGCGTGTGAGGGCTTTTTGCCTCCCTTCTCCCCTTGCGGGACGCGCCGGATGAGGGCCTAATGATCGCCAATTAGAAAATGAAAGAACCGGATTGACGCCGTTTTAACCCCGCTTCGGCGGAATAACACCCTTCTTCAAAATGAAGCAGCCATAAAACCGCGTCTCGCCGGTTTGGATGACGCAATAGGCGTTCTTGGCGCGCTCATAGAAGGCCATGCGCTCAATGGTACCCATCGGTAGGCTCTTTTTCTCGGCCCG
>CANCAR010000191.1 GCA_947374125.1 Hyphomicrobiales bacterium
CCCGAACGCTGATCGAGGCCGCTGTCCATGGCGGTGTGAAAAACTTCATCTTCTCCTCAACGGCTGCCGTCTATGGCGAGCCTGACGAGATGCCGGTTACGGAGGAGACACGGCCAGCCCCCGTCTCGCCCTATGGACGTTCGAAACTGATGGTCGAATGGATGCTGGAAGATGCCTGCCGCGCCCATGGCCTCAACGCGATGATCCTGCGCTATTTCAACGTTGCCGGTGCCGATCCTGCCGGTCGTTCTGGTCAATGTACCCCGCGTGCAACGCATCTCATCAAAACTGCATGCGAAGCAGCAACAGGTAAACGCGCTGGAATAAGCATATTCGGCACAGACTATCCGACGCCGGATGGGACCTGCGTGCGCGACTATATTCACGTCTCCGATCTTGCCCGCGCACACCGGCTCTCGCTCGATTATCTTCGCTCAGGCGGAAAGGGGACGATCTTGAACTGCGCCTATGGCCATGGCTCGTCGGTGATGGAGGTCATCAACACCGTCAAACGCGTATCAGGCGTCGATTTCCCGGTAACTTTGGCTGCGCGTCGTGCGGGGGATCCGCCAGAAATTGTAGCAACCGGCAAGAAAATCCGCGACTTGCTCGATTGGAAACCTTTTTTCGACGACCTCGAGATGATCGTTGAGGATGCGCTCGATTGGGAAAAGCGGCTAACATCCGACATGACCGTTTAGGCGTCTAAACCATCAGACGTCTTTGGCCCCACAAGGCATGAATCCACGCTATTTCCTCGGTGCGCTATGCGAGGTCTCTCCGCCCTTTCGGCCAGCCCGGGCAGCCAGTGCGTGGTTCCGCGAAAAACTGCGATCCTCGGGCGCCACATTTTGTCCGCCCTTGCGACCTGCTTCGGCGGCAAGATCCGGATTGCGCGAGAAACTCCGCTTCTCTTTGGGTACGCTTTCGCCGCCCTTTTTTGCAATCTCCCGACGCCGCTCTGCATTCATCGCGGCGAACCCCCGCAGCGGAGGTGGCGTATCAACAGTATCCTTCGACATGTTTTGATCCTCTCGGTCAAAAAGTCGGGGGAGACAATTTGCTGGACCCAAATGTCCAAGATGAAGACGAATGAAAGGCTGAACATCCTAAGACGGAACAAGGTCCTCAGGCTGCGGCCATTCGATTAACGCTTGTTTCGGCAACTGTGCTCAGGACCCTATCTCGCTCCTTGGAAGCAGCGAGATTTTCCTTCAAAGCGGGGGCTGCGTCCCGCAACCCCAATTGGCCAGCCCAAGCCAGCAAGGTACCATAGCGGTTAATGCGGTAATGCTCGATTTCCTGAATGGCCGCGAGTAGGCCTGCGTCCCTCGTATCGGGATCGGCAATTTCATTAGCAACCGTCTCAGCCTCAACCAGTAAGCCGTCTATCCCGGCCGATTGACGCGGTTCAGCGCGCATTTTCATTGATTGGAACACGCTTTCCAACCGCTGGATCCGCTTTTCAGTATCCGCGGTGTGCTGGTTGATAACCGCTTTAAGCTGCGGCAGCGTCGCCTTTTTGACGAGCTTCTCCGTTGCCTGGAGGGTTTGCTGCTCGGCATAGAACACGTCTTGCAAGGTTCGACGGAAGAGGTCGTTCAGTGTCTTGACTGGCATGATCGATCTCCCTTGTTGCGTATCTAGGGAGAACGAAGGCAGGCCAGACTTGGTTCCCTCAGCGGGTCAGTGCGTAGGTCCTTTACCGGAGATCATCCCCCCATTTAAGCGGCAGATACGCGCTTATTTCCAGCCTTACGGTCAAAAAAGAGAGCTTGGCTGATCAGTGAGCGAACCGTTTCAGGTAAATAGGGCTTCGTCACCAAAAAAGCCGGTTCTGGCTTATCACCTTTCAGGAAGCGCTCTGGGTAGGCTGTAATGAAAATAACCGGAACGTCGACGCTTTGCAGGATTTCATTTACCGCCGTCAGCCCTGAGGATCCGTCCGCAAGTTTGATGTCTGATAAGACAAGGCCCGGTTTGCGGCGAGCAATCATTCGTACTGCTTCGGTATGGGTCCTTGCGACGCCAATCACCTCGTGGCCAAGCTCGGTCACCAGATCCTCCAGATCCAATGCAATCATCGGCTCATCCTCGATGATCAGCACGTCTGTACGTAATTGTTCGGCAATATCGCTGCTACCCAATGCGACGAGATTTTCAGCCTCCGTCACACGGCAATCCAGCACGCGGGCGATATCGTCAAGCGTAAAGCCTTCGAGCGACTTCAGAAGAAAGGCGATCCGATGGCGAGGCGTCATACCCATTAAATTACGATTTGCAGCCGTTTGTGTGGGTGTTGCCTGATGGCTCGGCGTCGACCCCGGATCCAGCGAGCGCATCGCAGCGACCAACAATTTATAGAGCACGATTTTAAGATCAGCGCCGCCAGACGCCATTTCAGGCATCGCAAGCAAATTGGATAACGCCGTCTCGACATAGGCGTCACCCAGATCCTGACTTCCGGTTGAGGCACGCGCAAAACGCCGAAGCATAGGCAGTTCGGCTAAAATCTGGCGAGATATTCCCATATTGACCTCTTCTTTTTCCAGAAAAATCTATATCGCAATTCGATCCCGGCATTTAGATACACTTCGGGTTCGATCTATTAACGCACCAAAAAAGAATTGGTTCCCGTAGTGGAACTTAAGGTTTTGTCCTGAGTTGTAGAGATAGGAAATCGCCTTACCTTCGGCGAGTAAACGACCCTTCCCGGGATGATGGAGAATGTGACATGACCAATATGAAGGCCGCGGCCGACCTACCGGAGGAACGCCGCCCGGGAAGCGGAAAGCGGAGCCGGAAACCAGCCGTCGCTCAACTCGACACCCACATTGGCAAAGAACTCCGCGAACTTTATTCGGCGATTCTTGAAGAGCCCATTCCGGACCGCTTTCTCGATCTCGTTCGATCTTTCGAGGAGCCTACGGGAGATAAAGCAAAAAGGGGGAAAGAATGAGCCCCGCCCCCGACATTCGAAAAGCCCTGCTTGCATCGATCCCAAGTCTGCGTGCCTTCGCCATTTCGCTCTGCGGCAATGCCGATAAGGCCGATGATCTCGTGCAGGAAACCTTGGTCAAGGCTTGGGCCCATATCGGCTCCTTTACCGAGGGCACCAACATGCCCGCTTGGCTGTTCACGATTTTGCGTAACCTGTTCTATTCCAACTTCCGCCGCCGCCGCCGGGAAGTTGACGATCCGGATGGCGAATTGGCCGGCCAACTCGTTACATTGCCGGATCAGCAGAGCCATATGGATTTTCTCGATTTTCGGACTGCTCTGCAAAAACTGCCCGCCGATCAGCGCGAGGCCATCATCCTTGTGGGCGCCTCAGGGCTATCTTACGAGGATGCTGCCGCGATTTGCGGTTGCGCCATCGGCACAATGAAGAGCCGTGTTAATCGGGCTAGAAACCGCCTCGGGGAGTTGCTGGCTATCGAGACGGAACACAACACGCCCAAGACGATGAGATGGAGGGCGACACCAAAATCCGATCCTGTCGAGATCACGGCGCAACTGGTGGATTAGTAGTCTTGGATTTGGCGGCTTTTACAGCCACTGGCTTTTTCTCAGACGTCTTAGGTGCGGATGAGGCATCAGCCACTAAAGCGTTTTTATCGCCATTTGTTGAAGATACGAACAGTCCCAGTGTCTGTAAAACGGAATACATCGCCCGCCGTTCCTCAAACATATTAACAATACCGGCGCGCTGCGCGTTAAAAAATGCGGTCTGGATGTCAAGAAGCTCAAACAGGGTACGCTTTCCACCGCTAAACTGCTCGGTGTAAAGGTCGCGTGCCTTCGCGCTGGCGTCGATACCGTCTTGCAAACTCTTGGTCTTGGATCGGGCTGATTCGATTGTTGTATAAAACTTTCTGAGATCCGCCTCGGCCTGATCGCGGTCGTTCGTGTAGCGCTGCTCTTCCTGCTCAATGCGGGCCAACAACTGGCTGATCTGTCCCTGCGATAGACCACCATCTAACAAATTATAGCTCATGCTAACCATGGCCTGAGCGTCAAGATTGTTCCAATCCTTACTGGCATAGGCTTTGAGCGTCGTGTCCGTCTGTAAAACGATTAGCGGCTTTTGACCTGCCTTCTTGGCTTCAAGCTCCAGATTGGCGGCTTTTATCGAAGCCTCGCTAGATCTCAGACGTGCACTGGTCTTTTTTAGAATTTCAAGGCTTCGTGAAGCATTTGACGGTGCGAAGGAACCCAGATCCGGTGCTGGCTTTAAATCACCTGGGTCGCTTTTGACGAGGCGCCGGAAAGCGTCGATTGCGTTTTGCAGCTCTGCCTCTGTATCGGCACTCACCGAACGGGCATCGACCAACCGTGCCTCGACGCGTTTAACATCAGCCAGCGTGCCGTTGCCATTGGATGCATTGGCTTCCACCAATTTCTGAATTTTTTCTAGCGCAATGATGTTATCGGCGTTGATTTTGGCAAGCTCACGCGCTTCGATCACGCGGAGATAGGCATCTGCGACACCATATCCGATTTCGTTGGCCCTCGCCTCAAGCGCTAGCCTTTGCACCTCGGTCAATTTTGCCGCACGCGCTATGGAGGCATCCGTCGCACCGAAATCATACAGCAATTTTTTACCGCTTAAATTCGCGATGTAGCGTTTCGCCCTCGAAAAATTTGGGTCTTGTAACACTTCCACGCCAAAAGGCTCCGTCGTCGTGCCCTGCGCGCCGTAGCCTGCGCCCAACGTTGTGTCGAGACGCCAGCCGCTATTGGCTTCCGCAACCGCAATACCGGCCAAAGCCTCCGAAAGTTGACCGCGGGCGAGAGCAATCTGTGGATTGACGCTTAACGCATAGAACACCACGTCCCTAAAATTATCCGGGACCTGCATCTTATCGGACTTTTTGTTGGATTGCGCCGATTTTTCTGCACAATCCGCAGAGGCCTGATTGGCACCCTTCGGACCATTACACGAATTAGCCATAGATTCCGTAACGGAGGCGCTGAAAGCCAGCGAGAAAACGGTGAGAATCGCTAAACTGCTACGCATTCCCTTGAAGGAAGGCATACGATTCATATCGCCTAGATTCAAATCTCTAGCCGAATTAGCATAGCAATCGTTCATAAAAATCGAATCTCCCTAACTTACGCAAAGTATCATACATATTTTTCGACACTTTCCAATACCAAGCAAAAAAATCCAGGTCAAAAAATAAATTTTAAATTTAAAAAATTATT
>CANCAR010000192.1 GCA_947374125.1 Hyphomicrobiales bacterium
GGTGAGGATGAGGAAAGCCGTCGCCTGCCGCCGATGAAGGAAGGCGAATCGCTGAGAAAGCGCGCCATTACTGCCGATCAACATTTCACTGAGCCACCGCCCCGCTTCTCGGAGGCTTCGCTCGTGAAGCGGATGGAAGAGCTGGGCATTGGTCGCCCTTCGACCTATGCGTCGACCTTGGCCGTGCTGAAAGAGCGCGAATATATTCGGATTGAGAAAAAGCGGCTGCATGCGGAAGACAAAGGCATGCTGGTGACCGGCTTTCTTGAAAGCTTCTTTGCAAAATATGTCGAATATGATTTCACCGCGGCGCTCGAAGGTGATCTCGACCGGATTTCGAACAGTGAAATTGGCTGGAAAGAGGTTTTGCGTCTCTTCTGGAAAGAGTTTGCGGCCGCCATTGAAGACACGACGGAACTTGACCGCACCAAAGTGATTGACGCGCTCAATGAAAACATGGGCGCGCATATTTTCCCAGCGCGTGGCGATGGCGTTGATCCACGCGCCTGCCCATCCTGTGGCACGGGCAGGATCTCCTTGAAGCTTGGCAAATTCGGTGCCTTTATCGGGTGCTCGAACTACCCGGAATGCCGTTACACCAAGCAATTAGGTGCGGCAGAGGGAGGCGAAGCTGCTGAGGGGCAAAACGGCAGCACGGGTCCTCGCGTGCTCGGCAAAGACCCAATAACCGGCGAGGATATAACCGTACGCGATGGCCGCTTCGGGCCCTATGTCCAGCTGGGCGATGCGGAGAAGGCAAAGCGCCAGAGTTTACCCAAAGGGACGAGCGCAGGCAGCGTCGACCTTGAATTAGCGATCAAACTGTTATCCCTGCCGCGGGAGGTCGCGAAGCACCCGACATCGGGCGAGCCGATTTTGGCGAGCATTGGCCGATACGGCCCCTATGTTCAGCACGGAAAGACCTACGCCAATCTTTCGGCGCAGGACGATGTGCTCGATATCGGTGCTAATCGTGCGATCGATCTCATCATCGCCAAAGAATCGGGCACGGGTGGTTCGCGCTTCGGCCGGGCGGCGGCGGCACCAGGTCGGATTGTCGGTACGCATCCTGCAGGCGGCGATATCTCGGCAAAAGACGGCCGCTATGGTCCCTATGTCAGCTGGAACGGCATCAATGCAACGCTGCCTAAAGGCATGGCACCGGATGCTGTCACGATCGAAGAGGCCGTAGCCCTACTGGCAGCCCGAGCCGCAGCTGCACCTTCGAAAAAGACGGTGGCTAAGAAGTCGTCCGCTGTTAAGAAGCCAACCACCAAGAAACCAGCTGCAAAAAAAGCGACGGCGAAGAAGCCCGCAGCAAAAAAAGCGGCAAAATAACTTGCTTGAGAAGCCGCTAACGTACGTCAACGGAACCGACTTCAATTCGGCGGATATCTGCGGTGCGGTCGTCGCGTTTAATACTTGGAGCGGGGTCTATAGCGAATTTGCGATGACGACGATCTCCGGTAGCGAGCTTCGCGGCAATGGCCAAACAGATACTGCCTCGGTGAACAGCAATTTCCAAACTATTGGGATGGGCACGAGTGTGGCCTCAGTCGTAACGGGTAACTCGATTGTTAGCGCAAAGGGCTGGGGCGTCTTTGCTCAGAACGACAATCACGTTTGGACCGGCAATCTCATGGGCGGAACTGCTTCGACATCGCTGGCGAACACTTTGGGCGCACTCAGCACCAACGGCACCGGCACCGCGAATGGTGTTTATACCGGCAATAAGACTTCCTAACTGTTAGAAGAGGCCCGCTCGCGAAAGTGAACGGTCGGAAACAGCTTCCGGCCAAGATCGATTGAGGGAGCTTCGACCAACACATGGACGGCCCATGCCAGGAGGACGGCTGAAAACGCGGTCAGCAGCAAGGTCGCCCATGACGGGATTCCAATTGCAAGCATGACAGTCATCAATGTGTATCCGACCAAGGCGTGCAGGACGTAGAGCGGATAACTGACCTGCGCCAGAAATTTTACGATCCTCGTTTCCGGAAGAAATTTAGAGAGCGCCATACATCCACAGAAGATGAAGACGGCCAGCGCATAGTTCGGGGCGATGATTGAAATCAATGGCGGGTTGCCGGGTAGAAAGTAAGCAGCGCAGCCGATGGAAACAGCGGCCAAGCCGGTTGCTAGTGCGCTTTGAAGCCCTCTGAAATAGAAGTTAAACGCAACGCCCAAGAACATGAAAATGAGGTAAGGCGCGGCCGTGAAAAGCGCGGCCGGTAGATGCTGACTTGCGAAGGCGCAGCAGATGAATATGAGCGCCGGGATCGCGAAAGAAAAAGCAGAGCCAGCGGCAAGGAGCGGCGCTGCGATCATTGCGATGACGTAGAATTTTACCTCCACCTCAAGCGTCCAAACAATCCCATCGATAGAGGGTATCCCGGTGATCTCCCGCATTCCCAAGATCGAATGGATCGCCACTGATCTTGCATCAAATGGTAGCGGGGTTTCGAAAAAATATGAGCTGATCGCCAAGGTCGCAACGCCAATTCCGAAACCGACGAAATAGACCGGCCACAGTCTAAAGATTCGGCCGACTAGAAATTGCAGCCTGTTTTGTCTGACGAACGCGAACGGGATGACAAACCCGCTAATTAGGAAGAACAGCGCGACGCCAAGAGGCCCAAGATTGAACGGGATGACGGACAGCGTGATCCATGAGGCGATGGTCGGTGTATCGACCGCTGAGGAAACGACAGGCAGTCCTGTCAGAGTAGAAATCGCGTCTCGGGCGAACCAATACGAACCTGCGTAATGGGCGACCAGCACCATTAGGGCTGCGATCCCTCGCAGCGAATTAGCGAACGCGACCCTCTCTTGATTCATTTCCCGCCCCTTTGCCGGAACCTTATGTCACCGGAGCGGCGTAAACAACCATTATCATCCGCATTTTTCTCCGATACGTCGCCGCGCTCCTGGTAGCGCGTGGCGTTCTGTCTCCTGAATCCAGCGACTTCTATTCCGACCCCGACATTATCGAGGGGTTGGAGGTTTTCCTTGGCGCGGCAATCGGCGTCGCCGTCGAGGCGTGGTACTGGCTCGCGCGCCGGTTCGGGTGGGAAACATGAGCCTCATCGCGGACATCGTAAGCGGTGGCCTTACGGCTCTGACGGGCGGCCTGGAGCGGGCCTACATCGCGAAGCTCAACGCAAGGAACGATGCGGAGCGGCTAGAGGCCGAAAAGCAAATCAAGTTCTTTGAGGGGCAAATCTCGCTCGCTCAGACGGCGGCGGCCAATGACAAATGGTGGTCAACGCGCGAACTGATCGGAAAGTGCGCGCTGATCTATGTGTTCAAAATCGTGGTGTGGGATACAGTTCTCAAGCTCGGCGTGACACCCGATCCCGGCCCGCAAGTCACCGGGATCGTCATGATCGTGATCGCCTTCTACTTCGGAAGCAAGGCGGTCACTGATATTGGGGCGAAGCTGCTGGCTGCTTTGACGGCACGGCGCGGCGAATAGCCTTCTGCAAAATCTCGCCACGCTGGAGGGAGCCCTTGTCATGAAGAATGGCGAGGGCTTTTTTCGGTGGCATGTAGGATCGATGGATTTAAGGCGTTGCGATCGGAGCTAATTGATAAGGGAGTGGTTTGGCTATTTCGGAAACAGGGAATGCTTCACGCGCCCGCCGGGCTTGATGCCGTATTTTGCGGCTAACCCGGCATTGATTTCCAAAACCGCCCGGATGGGCTCGCCCGACGATAAAACGCGGGTAGAGTAGGGCTCTGCATCGGCTGTTATCCGCGCAATTGTTCCATCCTCGCGGATAAAAATCATATCAAGCGGGATCAGCGTATCCTTCATCCACATTTGGATAGGGCGGGTTTCGCCGAAATCGAACAACATGCCGCGCATTTCCGGTAAATAAGGCCTAAACATCAAACCGCGCTCGCGCTCGGCCTCGGTCCGCATGATTTCGCTGCTAAACACAACCGGCCCGGAGGCCGTCTCAAGGGCGACAGGCTCAAGAACGCCATCGGCTTGAACAACGACCGGAGTGAATAATAACGCAAATGCCGCTGCAACCCATGCAACGGAAATTAAACGCGAGAGAAAGGCTATCCGTTTATGCATGCTTCCTTCATGCCGCAGCATGTGCCGCCGGGTCAATGCGAAACCGGCGGACCTTCACCATCTACAACGCGGATTTCAGACGCCATCAAGCCCTTGGCTCCGGGACCATAGCGCACCATTAATTCCTGATCCGGACGAACCTCAGCCAAGCCGTAGCGGCGCATCACTTCCATATGAAGGAAGATATCAGGCTTGCCCTCGCCCTCACTGGCGAAACCAAATCCTCGTAACCGGTTGAACCACTTCACTTTTACTTTGACCATAGGACTTGTCGGCATCACCGCCACATGGGTGCGCGGGGTCGGTAATTGAGATGGATGAACCGCAGTCGACAAATCCATGGAAATAATACGAAGCACTTGCCAGCCACGCCGCCCCGCGACAGCCTCAAAAACCAGCCGAGCTCCTTCATAGGCGACACGAAAACCGTCACGTTGCAAACAGGTTACATGCAGCAAGATATCAGGACCGCCACCATCAGGAACAACGAAACCGAACCCTTTGGCGACGTCAAACCACTTAATGGCTCCGACAAGTGACACGGGTGTTGTCAAAACAGACGCGCCGGACAAATCCGCCTGATCCTCTAGGCCACTCTGCACATAACGATCCATACTCTTCAAACTCCCTTCAACCACCGCGACTCACACAAACCAATGCAAATTACGCTACGTTATTTTTTTTAATATTAGCAACATTCAATCTGAATTTAAATGTGTAGCGTACTGTTACAAGTTACAGGTTGACATAATTCTTTATTTTACCAAAAAATTGCTCATATAAAAAAATGATTTTTTTAAATAAATAAATATTTATATAAATAATTATAAAATATAATTTTTTATCATAAAATATAAAAATTACGCTACGTTAAAATTTTATAAAAAAATCAATTGAAAATGTTATTGATTTGTTTGGGTGTCTCAATCCGGCGATAAAAGAACAATTGGAAAAAGAAAAAATTTGGAAAAATCCCTGCTCTTTCTGTATTCGAGCACTTAGCCTCAACGCCTTGGTACATCGGCGTTAATTCCGCTGGCTCTACTATTTGGCACGTCCAAGCGGCTAAGGTAACAATAAGCGGCGCCGCG
>CANCAR010000193.1 GCA_947374125.1 Hyphomicrobiales bacterium
CTCTGATTGCGGATGCACTGAACATGTCCAAGGCCGAAATTTTCGGTGCCATCACCTTTTATCATGATTTTAGACACGAGCCCGCTGGCGCAACCGTCGTCAAACTATGCCGCGCCGAAGCCTGCCAATCGATGGGATGCGAGAGCCTGGTCGATCATTTGAAAGACGTGCACGGCATCGAGATCAACGCAACCACTAAGGATGGCCGGCTGACGGTAGAGACTGTCTATTGCCTCGGCAATTGCGCGCTTGGCCCTGCCGCTTTGATCAATGGCGAGTTGGTTGGCCGCGTGGACGAAGAACTGCTCGATGCAGTGTGCATGGGCAACCCGCACGACCGTATGGCAGGTTGAGGAGACAAGATCATGAGCGCCTCAATCAAAATTTACATACCGCGTGATGCCGCTGCCCTCTCGGTCGGTGCAAACCGCGTGGCCAATGCAATTGAAGCGGAAGCAAAGAAGCGTGGTGCGAGCATCCAAATCATCCGCAATGGCTCGCGTGGCATGTTGTGGCTTGAGCCATTAGTGGAAGTTGAAACGGTTAAGGGCCGAATTGCTTACGGACCTATTGCACCGAAGGATGTGGCCTCGCTGTTTGAAGCGAATTTTATGGCCGGTGGTAACCACGCGCTTAATCTTGGTATCACCGAAGAAATTCCATTCTTTAAAAACCAAGAACGTCTCACCTTCGCTCGCGTTGGCGTAATCGACCCGCTCTCGCTCGATGATTATATCGCTCATGGCGGCTTTTTAGGCCTCAAAAAGGCAGTGACCATGACGGGTGCCACGATTGTGCAGGAAATCGCGGACTCCGGCCTTCGCGGCCGTGGTGGCGCAGGCTTCCCGACTGGTATCAAGTGGAAAACGGTTTTAGGGGCCGAAGCTGACCAGAAATATATTGTCTGTAACGCGGACGAAGGCGATAGCGGTACCTTCGCCGATCGAATGTTGATGGAAGGTGATCCCTTCACGCTGATCGAAGGTATGGCCATTGCCGGCGTGGCCGTTGGTGCGACCAAGGGCTTTATCTATCTGCGCTCCGAATATCCACACGCCTATCAGACGCTGCTAGAAGCCATCCGTACCGCACGGTCGGCGCGTTGGTTGGGTTCTGCGATTGGCGGTTCCTCCTACGCCTTTGACCTTGAAGTACGCTTGGGGGCAGGTGCCTATATTTGCGGCGAGGAAACCTCATTGCTTGAAAGCCTTGAAGGCAAGCGGGCGATCGTGCGTGCCAAGCCGCCGCTACCTGCACTAAAGGGGCTTTTCGGCAAGCCAACCATCGTCAACAACGTGATGTCGCTCGCTACTGTTCCGTGGATCTTGGCCAATGGCGCGAAGGCCTATGCCGATTTTGGTATGGGTCGTTCACGTGGCACGCTTCCCATCCAGCTTGCTGGCAACATCAAGCAAGGCGGGTTGATCGAGAAAGCTTTCGGTGTTTCGCTGCGTGAGATTATCGAAACTTATGGCGCAGGCACGGCCACGGGCCGTTCGTTCCGCGCGGTTCAAGTAGGGGGCCCATTGGGTGCCTACTTCCCAGAGAGCCTGCTCGATACGCCAATGGATTATGAAGCCATGGCAGCCAAGAAAGGTCTTTTGGGCCATGGCGGGATGGTCATTTTCGATGACAGCGTTGATCTTGCCCAACAAGCCCGTTTTGCCTTCGAATTCTGCGCCAAAGAAAGCTGCGGCAAATGCACCCCTTGTCGGATCGGAGCGACGCGCGGCGTCGAGACCATGGACAAGGTCATCGCAGGTGACATCTCTAAGCTGACGCTCATCAATGACCTTTGCCATTTAATGACAGACGCCTCGCTCTGCGCGATGGGCGGCTTAACTCCTGTCCCTGTGATGAGCGCGATGACGCATTTCCCTGATGATTTTCACCGTGCGCCGAAGCGCATGGCCGCTGAATAACGGAGAGCAATGATGACATTGATCAAAGAGCTCGATTATGGCACCCCGATCCGCCTCTCGGAACAGATGGTGACGCTCACCATTGATGGTGCATCCATCACCGTGCCCGCTGGTACCTCCGTTATGGCCGCTGCTATGAAGGCTGGAACCGCTATCCCAAAACTTTGCGCTACCGACAGTCTTGAGCCCTTCGGTTCCTGCCGGATGTGCTTGGTGGAAATTGAGGGTAGGCGCGGCACGCCAGCGTCCTGCACAACGCTGGTTGAAGCTGGCATGTTAGTCAAAACACAGTCGGATAATCTCCACAAGCTCCGCAAGGGCGTGATGGAACTCTATATCTCCGACCATCCACTCGATTGCCTCACCTGCTCGGCCAATGGCGATTGTGAATTGCAAGACATGGCTGGCGTGGTTGGCCTTCGCGATGTGCGCTATGGCAAGGATGTGGCCAATCATTTCGAGACAACCTCACCGCTATCGCTGTTGAAGGACGAGACGAACCCGTATTTCACCTATGACCCAGCTAAATGCATCGTCTGCAACCGCTGCGTTCGCGCATGCGAGGAAGTGCAAGGCACCTTCGCACTCACCATTGAAGGCCGTGGCTTTGATAGCCGCGTATCAGCCGGTGGCATGAGCTTCTTCGAATCCGATTGCGTGTCCTGCGGCGCTTGTGTGCAAGCCTGCCCAACCGCGACGCTGATGGAAAATACGGTCATCCAAAAGGGCCAAGCGGAACATTCAAAAGTTACCACATGCGCCTATTGCGGCGTTGGCTGCTCGTTCAAAGCCGAAATGCAGGGCGATGAAGTGATCCGCATGGTGCCTTACAAAGACGGCAAGGCCAATGAAGGCCATTCCTGCGTCAAGGGCCGTTTTGCATGGGGCTATGCCACGCATACCGACCGCATCACGAAGCCGATGATCCGCGCGAAAATCACCGATGAATGGCGCGAAGTGTCGTGGGAAGAAGCAATTGGCCACGCAGCCAGCGAATTCAAGCGCATTCAAACAACCTATGGCAAGGATTCTGTCGGCGCGATCACGTCTTCGCGCTGCACGAATGAGGAAGTTTTCCTCGTGCAGAAACTCGTACGCGCCGCCTTCGGCAACAACAATGTCGACACATGCGCCCGCGTTTGCCATTCGCCGACCGGATACGGACTTTCCAAAACCTTTGGTACGTCGGCAGGTACACAAGATTTCAAATCGGTCGCCAAAGCCGATGTGGTGCTCGTGATTGGGGCAAACCCAACTGACGGCCATCCCGTGTTTGCCTCGCGCCTCAAAAAGCGTCTGCGCGCGGGTGCCAAGCTGATTGTCGCCGATCCCCGCCGGATTGATTTGGTCAGGACACCGCATATTAAGGCCGAACATCATTTGGCCCTTCTCCCCGGCACCAACGTCGCCCTGCTCGATTCGCTCGCCCATGTTATCGTGACCGAAGGCCTGATCAACGAAGCCTTTGTCCGAGAACGTTGCGAAATGCAAGACTTTGAAGTTTGGGCGCGCTTCGTTGCTGAAGAGCGCAATTCGCCAGAAGCGATGGAAGCTTTTACGGGCGTGCCCGCCGATGAAGTCCGTAAAGCCGCGCGCTTATTCGCCAAGGGTGGCAATGCGGCGATCTATTACGGCTTGGGGGTGACCGAGCATAGCCAAGGCTCAACAACCGTTATGGCGATGGCAAACCTCGCGATGGCTACCGGCAATATCGGCCGTGACGGCGTGGGAGTGAACCCGCTTCGTGGACAGAACAATGTTCAGGGTTCATGCGATATGGGTTCATTCCCGCATGAATTCTCCGGCTATCGCCATGTCAGCGATAATTCGACGCGCGAGATGTTCCAATCCATGTGGGGTGTTGAGCTTTCCAACGAACAAGGCTTGCGTATTCCAAACATGTTGGATGAGGCCGTCGATGGCGGCTTCAAGGGCCTTTATGTTCAGGGCGAAGATATCGCGCAGTCGGACCCTAACACGCTTCATGTGACGGCTGGATTAGAGGCGATGGAATGTGTTGTCGTCCAGGATCTCTTCCTCTGCGAGACAGCTAAATATGCGCACGTCTTCTTGCCGGGCTCGTCATTCCTTGAGAAGGACGGCACCTTCACCAATGCCGAGCGCCGCATCAGCCGTGTGCGCAAGGTTATGGAGCCAAAATCGGGCAAATCCGAATGGCAGATCACAATGGATCTCGCCAAGGCGCTTGGTTACGAGATGCACTATACCCACCCATCCGAAATCATGGACGAGATTGCAGCCCTCACGCCAACGTTCAAAAATGTGAGCTACGCCAAGATCGACGAAATGGGTTCAATCCAATGGCCTTGCAACGACAAGGCTCCAGATGGAACACCGATCATGCATGTCGACCGCTTCGTTCGTGGCTTGGGCAAATTCATGATCACGGATTATGTCCCAACCGAAGAGCGTACGGGCCCACGGTTCCCGCTGCTGCTAACAACGGGGCGCATCCTCTCGCAATATAATGTTGGTGCGCAAACACGCCGCACCGAAAACAATCTCTGGCACAACGAAGATGTGTTGGAAATCCATCCATTCGATGCCGAACAACGTGGCATCACAACAGGGGATCTCGTGATGCTTGCCAGCCGCGCTGGCGATATTGCGCTTCGGGCAGAGGTATCAGAGCGCATGCAGCCGGGCGTGGTGTATACGACCTTCCACCACGCCAAGACCGGTGCCAACGTGATCACAACCGACAATTCCGACTGGGCGACCAATTGCCCGGAATATAAGGTAACGGCAGTCGAAGTTCGCCGCACCAACCACTATTCGGAATGGCAGGAAAAGAACAACCGCGAGGAGATCGATTTGAAGAAGATCGCCCCGCACGTTCTGGCCGCTGAGTAGGCCGAAGGCTGTGACAATAGGATCGCGCAAGGTTCGTGCAGATACCGTCACTTTTGGCTCAGCCAAGGTGACTCAAGGCATGCGCGCGGTTCCGATCGAGACGCCCATCGAGATCATCTATGGCACGATTCCGTATGCCGTGATGATGGCGACGCCCAACGACATCGAGGATTTTGTCTATGGCTTTAGTCTGACGGAAGGCGTCATCGAATCCGGCAGCGATATTCGTGGCGTGACGGTTGAAGTACATCCTAAAGGCCTTCGCGCACGGGTTGATCTTGTGCCTGAGCGTCTAACCGCTCATTTCTCTCGTCAACGCGCCATGATTGGACGTACCGGTTGCGGTGTCTGCGGCATCGACGATATCAAT
>CANCAR010000194.1 GCA_947374125.1 Hyphomicrobiales bacterium
CCCGACATTTGCACCATGTCGAGCGCTTTGCGCACGCGTGTTTCGATCTCAGCTCGACCGAAATGACGCACTTTGAGCGGGTAGGCGACATTTTCGGCCACATCCATATGCGGAAAAAGCGCGTAATTCTGAAACACCATGCCAAGACCTCGCTTATGCGGTGGCAATGTGTTGATTTTTATACCGTCCAGAAAAATGTTACCCGCGGTTGGATCTTGAAAGCCCGCCAGCAGCATCAATACGGTCGTTTTCCCAGAACCCGATGGCCCCAATAAAGTAAGAAATTCGCCGCGCGCTATTGAAAGGTCCAGAGATTTGATGACAAGCGTCTTGCCATCGTAGCTCTTTTGGATGTTCTCAAATCGGACAAATCCCGAATTCATCTGGACATACTTACTTTATTGAATAGGCCAAATTAAAGCTGCACGTCCCGCCAAAAAATAGCTAAGGCTTTGCAGGTTCAGGCCTCATAAGTTGATAGGTGGGACCTTAATCTGCTTTATACGGGAAGCAGTAGAGTAACAAGCGATACACCTTCAACGGCTTAAGGGCACACGGAATGGACAATGAAAACAAAGCGGCAGCTGCCCGGCTCGACGATGTGGAAACGCGAATAGCGCACCAAGAGCGAATGATCACCGACCTGAACGACGTGATTACCGCGCAATGGCGTAAAATTGACCAGCTTGAACGTCATCTCTCACGGATCAAGGAAGAGCTTCAATCCATTGAACCGCAGCGCACAACGCCAGAACCTCCGCCGCCCCATTATTAAAGGCGGACAAGCCTCGAAACCCTTACTCTTCCGTTGGCTCGGCAATACCAGGTGCAACGGCCGCTTTCTTCGTCATTTGCTTTTTCGAGCGCTTCTTTTTGATTACAACCTTGCGTTGGCCCTTTGAGCGTAACTGCAAGAGGTTTTCCTGCATCAGATCCATTTGCATCTGCTGCATTTCAGAAAGCCGCTGCCATTGTTTGGTTAGAAGATAATCGAGCTTTTCCTGAATATGGCGGATTTCAAGCTCGGCCTTGAGATTGACCTTATAATCGTTGAAAGCGCGAAGGCGATCTTTCGTTTCCTGCCGCTTTTGGCTCATCATGATGATCGGAGCCTGAATGGCAGCGATGCAGGAAAGAACAAGATTCAACAAAATGAAGGGATAGGTGTCGAAGGCCCTTTGTTCGCCAAGTGCTAAATTGATCAGCATCCAGATGGCCAAAACGCTGAAAAAGCTAATCAGAAACGCCCAAGAACCACCAAAAGCGGCCAATCCATCTGATATTCGCTCCCCGAAAGTGCGGTGTTCGTCAAAGTCTTCTTCGATGTTCTCAACGATGGTATCATGGTCGGCAAGGCTTTCGGCCACTTGCCGGTCAAGCTCGGTCAATTCACCATGTTCGAGCTTTAGCATTTCCTCGACATAAAGCGTGCGGTAGCGCTCGGCTTCGGTGACAGCGATGTGAGCATCGTCTTGAAGCGCGGGATAATCCTCCCGAATCCGATCGGCCAAGGAGGGGCGAAGAGAACCGAGCTCTACGAGCTTTTTGCGGGGCAATTCCTTATTCGTGATGGCGCAAAACAGCTTTTTGGGACGGCCTTGTCCGATCATTGGCAGAGCGTCGAATTCAATATCGGGTTCATTCATGGTATCTAACCTGCGCTCTTTCATCCGCTTCGCTTTTGCGTCCGCCTTCCTAATCGTGTCCTGACGTTAGTGTCTACAGAAAAGGACCAGAAGGGCGCGGACCAAGAGAAGAAGGGCTTTATCCCGTTACTTTGAACGGCTTTGCCCCGCGATGGGCGGTAAGGATTTCAGATAAACCGCTATGGCCATTCGGTCCGCGTCGCTCAATTGGGCGGTATTGCGCACGACATCGGCCATTGCCCCGCCAACCGAGTCGAATTCAGGCGTGAACCCATCCTTCAATAGGCTGGCTATCTCCGCTTCTGACCATTCGCCTAGCCCAGTCTTATCGGGCGTTAAATTGGGCACGAACCCCTTACCTTCTAAATTTGGACCTCCAGCAAGGCGCTTTTCCGCGATAATCGTGCCTGCGAGGCTGCGGGGTGAATGGCATTCGGCGCAATGTCCGACGCCTTCGACGAGATAGCGACCTCGGTTCCAATTCGCGGGCCTAGCAGGATCATTATCAATGGCGGTACCTTCGAGGAAAGCGAGTTTCCATAGTCCTAATCCACGGCGGACAGAGTAGGGAAAGGCAAGGTCATGATCGGGTGCCCGACCGCTTACTGCGGGAAGTGTCCTGATATAGGCGAATAGATCGGCTGCATCGTCGGGTGTAATGTGCCGATAGGAAGGGTACGGAAAGGCCGGATAATACGAATGACCATCGGGCGCAGTGCCTTCGCGCAAGGCGCGGATGAACTGCACCTGTGTCCATCGTCCAATACCATCCAACGGGTCAGGCGAGATATTAGGCGGATAGAAAACACCAAACGGTGTTTTCAGGGGCTGGCCGCCACCCAGATGCAAACGATCAGGGGAAGAAGGCGATGCGTGGCAAGAAAAACATCCCCCCGCTGCAAACAGCACTTTGCCGTTAGCAGCGTTAGGCGGGCGCGAAGAGGTTAGACGCCCATCACTTCGAAAAACGGTATAGGCATCAAAACCCGAAAGCCAATAGGCAGAAAACGCCGCCAAAGTGACAGCCGCCAACACGCTCCGGATCAACCGCCCCATCGCGGTGGGATTCCGTTTAAGACTTACTGCGGGTCCTTAACCCGCCAAGCCTCGTGGCAGCTACCACAGTTTTTCAGTACATTCGGCATATTCGCTTTGAAACTTGTCTCATCGATGATGGTCGTTGATGCCATTTTTGCGTCGGCCGCGAATTTATCGGCGGCGGCTTTAAATCCGGCCATGTCTTCCCATATCTTGGGCGACGCGGAGGTCTTTTCGCCTGATTTCGAATCGTCCGGGAACAGGGTGACGAATTTACCAATATTGTCTTGATAATTCGCCAAGGATTTTTGCACCACAGCGAGATCAAATGGCGCTTCCCCTTTGAGCATCGCGACAACCGGCTTGGTCGCGCCGCCGTTGGATTTCATAATTTGTTGGCGTTCACCGATATTGGCGGTCGATGCAATCGCAATAGTCGCCAAAGCCGAAAGAGAAAATGCAAGCACGATGCGGCGTACAATCATCACGATGACTCCGTTATTAGGATAACTAACGATTATTATTATAGGTCATCTGTGCATCAAAAGGGGCGTGCTGCATAGCTAAAATCTCCCGCATATGATGCGGGAGATTTTCATTGAACAAAAAGCGTTGAGCGTTAGCCAACCACCTGCGGGCGGAAATCGGCCCGGCGAATTCCTGCAACTTCGACAGGCTTTTTCATCGCGTCGCGCCGGAAGGGCTCGCCCAACTCCTGATTGAGAACGATTTCAACGAAGGTCGTAATGCCCTTCTTCTGCGCCTCACAGGCTTCTTTCAACGCAGCCGTTACTTCCGCCTGCGTTTTGACGGTCACGCCCTTCAAGCCGCACGCCTCAGCCACGCGGGCATAAGAGAGATGCGGATCAAGTTCAGTTCCGACGAAATTATCATCGTACCAGAGCGTCGTGTTGCGCTTTTCCGCGCCCCATTGGTAATTGCGGAAGATGACCATGGTGATGGCAGGCCATTCCTTACGTCCAATCGAACTCATTTCCGACATCGAGATTCCGAAAGCGCCATCGCCCGCAAAGCCGATAACGGGTGTGTCGGGGTTGCCAATTTTGGCGCCGATAATCGATGGGAAGCCATAACCGCATGGGCCAAACAGACCCGGCGCAAGATATTTCCGGCCCTGCTCAAACGTCGGATAGGCATTCCCAATGGCGCAATTATTGCCGATATCGGACGAAATGATGGCATCCGCTGGAAGCCCCGCTTGGATCGCTCGCCACACTTGCCGGGGGGACATGTGATCGGGCTTCGACTGCCGAGCGCGCTCGTTCCACGTCGTGCCGGGATCATCGTCTTCGTGATCCATAGACGAGAGTTGCTGAAGCCAAGCCGACTTGGTTTGATGTACGAGGGCTTTACGGGCATCACGCCCCTCATTGCCAGCGTTTGGCGTAAGCTGGGCGAGGATTTGCTGCGCTACTGACTTGGCGTCACCACAAATGCCAACCGTCACAGGCTTTGTAAGCCCGATCCGATCTGGGTTTATGTCGACCTGAATAATCTTGGCCGTCTTTGGCCAATAATCGATGCCATAGCCGGGAAGGGTTGAAAACGGATTGAGACGGGTACCCAAGGCCAGCACAACATCCGCCTTAGAAACCAGTTCCATGGCTGCTTTCGAGCCATTATAGCCGAGCGGTCCTGCTGCCAGACGATGGCTTCCAGGAAAGCTGTCATTGTGCTGGTAATTGCTGCACACCGGTGCATCGAGCCGCTCCGCCAACGCTACGCAATCTGGAATGGCGCCGCCCAATACAACACCAGCGCCGGACAGAATTACCGGGAACTTCGCTTCGGAAAGCAGTTTTGCCGCTTCCGCAATGGCATGCGCGCCGCCTGTCGGGCGCTCAAATTCAATGATGGCGGGAAGAGTAATATCGATCACCTGCGTCCAGTAATCACGTGGAATGTTGATCTGTGCCGGAGCCGAAAGCCGCTTGGCCTTGCTGATGACCCTGTTGAGTACTTCCGCCATGCGGGAGGGATCGCGGACTTCCTCCTGATAGCACACCATGTCGCGGAACATGGCCATTTGCTCGACTTCCTGAAAGCCGCCCATGCCAATCGTTTTGTTCGCCGCTTGCGGGGTGACGAGAAGCATTGGCGTGTGGTTCCAATAGGCGGTCTTCATTGCGGTCACGAAGCCTGTAACGCCCGGTCCATTCTGTGCGATCGCCATCGCGATCTTACCTGTGGTGCGGGTATAACCGTCGCAAATCAGGCCGCCATTCGTTTCTTGGGCCACGTCCCAAAACGTAATGCCAGCTTTCGGGAAAAGGTCCGAGATCGGCATGAAGGCCGAGCCGATAATCCCGAACGCATGCTCAATGCCATGCATTTGAAGTACCTTCACGAACGCTTCTTCGGTTGTCATTTTCATGGCGTTGTTCTCTCCGATGGTCAAAAACAGTTTAGCGCGCGGCGCC
>CANCAR010000195.1 GCA_947374125.1 Hyphomicrobiales bacterium
ACGCGCACCAGAACTCAACCCGGTCGAGAACGTCTGGCAGTTCATGCGCGAAAACTGGCTGTCGAACAGGGTGTTCACCTCATACGACGATATCCTCGACCACTGCTGCTACGCCTGGAACAAACTCACGGAACAGCCGTGGCGTATCATGACCATCGGACTGCGCGATTGGGTTTATGGGTTCTGATCAATGAGGGTTGGTATTAGAACCTCATCCGGCGAGTCCCGTGTCACCTTCTCCTTAAAGGAGAAGTATTTATCGACCTGTTAAATCATCCATTTTATTGTTTTGCGCTTTGATTAATCATGGAATCTTTTCTAGTTATTAGACGCTCATCAATCATTGTTAAATGCCGATTTTTAAAATTATAATTGAATTATTATTGATATTACGTTACGTTAATATATCTAAATTTAAAAATATTGGGACAGGAAGATGGATCCAATAGATTATGCTTCGATAGTGGGGAATGGAGCGTTTGCTGAATTGGCACTTGCAGCAAAAATTTCTCGTAAGAATCGTCCTAAAATCGAGGACCTTAATTTAGCTGAATTACTCGAATTGTTACAATCCATCAGGAATTGCCGAGAGGGAATGATTTTACATCTTGTGAAGGCAGTGTCCTTATTCCAGACGAATATGGAAGCGCTTATTTCGCAATATGAAGTAAAAATTAATGGAAAAATAAGTCAAAACGGTTTCCGAAAACGTTGGGAGTCTGCATTCAGTAATCTCAAGACAGGTCATAATTTTAACTCTTATAATGATTTTTATGAGAATTATCGCAATTGTCTAGTTCATTTTAAGATGGATGATCAAAAAAATACGATTAATGTTTTGAATTCAATAGAATTTATCGATGTATACAATGGAATTAAGATTGGTTGGGAGGCTTTTGATGCTTTGTCCTCGGCCTTTGAGCAACCAAACGACGCTAACTCGTGGGATATTATATGTGAAAAACATGGCTTGCCTAATTCGGTCTCAGAAAGCGATTATCTGAAATTAGGTAAATTTAGTAGAGACGTTTGGAGCGAATGGGAACTAAAATGCGCTTCGCTTCGCTAGCCAGTTCGTGTTCAATAACCCGAACGAGACGTCGGCTTGCGGGTGTGGTGAGTCGGTTGCGATTACGCCGGTTGATTTAGACGCGGCGCATCACGCGCATTAGCTCAGCAGCTCAGCGTCCTTCTCCTTGAAGGAGAAGGTGGTCGCGAAGCGATCGGATGAGGTTCTAACGGTAGACATTAGGCCCTCATCCCCCTGCTTTGCAGGTACCTTCTCCCTCAGGGAGAAGGCAGTCGCAAACGATCACATCCCCATTTTCTTCTTGCGCATTCCCAAGGTCCGCAAACGTAGCGCGTTGAGCTTGATGAAGCCTGCGGCGTCGCGGTGGTCATAGGCGACGGCGCCTTCCTCGAACGTTACGAGGTCTTGATCGTAGAGCGAATAGGGGCTCTCGCGGCCAATGACGATGACATTGCCCTTATAGAGTTTGAGCGTAACGCGGCCGGTGACGGCTTCTTGCGAGCGGTCGATGAGGGCTTGCAGCATCTCGCGCTCGGGCGAGAACCAGAAGCCGTTATAGATCAACTCGGCATATTTTGGCATCAGCTCGTCTTTAAGATGCGCCGCGCCACGGTCCAGCGTAATGGATTCGATGGAGCGATGGGCTACGAGCAGAATGGTACCACCGGGCGTTTCATACATGCCGCGTGATTTCATGCCGACGAAGCGGTTTTCGACCAAATCGAGGCGACCAATACCGTTTTCCTTGCCGAGCGCGTTGAGCTTGGCGAGCAGGCTGGCAGGCGAAAGCTGTTCGCCATTGATCGCAACCGCATCCCCCTTGGCAAAGTCGATGGTGATGGTCGTGGCTTTATCGGGGGCAGCTTCGGGGCCGATGGTGCGCGAATAGACGTAATCGGGCACTTCAACGGCTGGATCTTCCAGCACTTTGCCCTCAGACGAGGCGTGCAACAAATTGGCATCGACCGAGAACGGCGCTTCGCCGCGCTTGTCTTTGGCGATTGGGATTTGGTTGGCTTCGGCAAACGCGATGAGCTGTTCGCGCGAACGCAAATCCCATTCGCGCCAAGGGGCGATGATGGTGATGTTGGGGTTTAGCGCATAATAGCCAAGCTCGAAACGGACTTGATCATTGCCCTTGCCAGTTGCGCCATGGGAAACCGCGTCTGCGCCGACCTTTTCGGCGATTTCGATCTGTTTTTTGGCAATTAAGGGCCGTGCAATCGATGTGCCGAGCAGATAGACGCCTTCATAGACCGCGTTCGCCCGGAACATCGGGAAGACATAATCGCGGACGAATTCTTCGCGAAGGTCTTCAATGAAAATGTTTTCCGGCTTGATGCCGAGGAGCAAAGCCTTGTCGCGGGCTGGGCCTAATTCTTCGCCTTGGCCGAGATCGGCGGTGAAGGTTACCACCTCGCAGCCATAGGTTGTTTGCAGCCATTTCAGAATGATCGAGGTATCAAGGCCGCCGGAATAGGCGAGGACGACTTTTTTGACGGGCTTTTTCGACATGGCAGGAGCTCTTTACTGAAATGCTGCGGAAGTTCGCCGGACTATAGGGATCAGCGCGGCGGGCGCAAGGGGGGCTTTTGTTAGCGTGTGAGATGCGGTTTGCGATACCACCCTTGCGGCGCGGTGGCATTGTCATGAATAATGCTTTCACCAACTGAATTTTTAATGATCAGGAAATTGTTTATGCACGCTGCACTTGTCGAAACCGGTTCCGCATCGATCCCCGTCCATGGTGTAAATGGAGACACTTGGGAGGCGGTGGCTACGCAAATTGGGCCTGAGGCTCTTGCCTTTGCCAAGGCGAGCGGGTTTGACGGAGGAGCGGGTAGCCATCAAGCGTTGCCCGGATCGGATGGTCAGGTGCGGGCTGTTCTCTTTGGCGTTGAGGGGGCGGGTGCGAAAGAGTGTGATCCCTTTCTATTCGGCAAGCTCGCAACCTTACTGCCTGAGGGGATTTATCGGCTGGAGGGCGGAATCGACAATGCAGAGCTCGCTACCCTTGGTTTTATCCTCGGCAGCTATCGGTTTGAGCGTTACAAGGCCAAGCCTAAAGGCGTGAAGGTTAAGCTCATCCCGCCGCACGGGGTGGACGCTACGCGTGTATCAATGATGGCCGAGGCGATTGCACAGGGGCGTGATCTGATCAATACGCCCGCCAATGATCTTGGCCCCGCCGAGATTGAAGCCACGATCCGCGATGTGGCGGCCCATTTTGGAGCGCAAGTCTCCTCCATCATTGGCGACGAGCTTTTGGTGCAGAATTACCCGATGGTGCATGCGGTCGGTCGCGCTTCGCCGCGTGAGCCGCGGATCATCGATCTGGTGTGGGGCGACGAAAGCCATCCCAAGGTAACCTTGGTGGGCAAGGGCGTGGCGTTTGATACGGGCGGCCTCAATGTAAAGCCCGGTGACAGCATGACGCTGATGAAGAAGGATATGGGTGGAGCGGCTGTTGCCTTGGCCGCGGCGCGGATGGTGATGGCGTCGGGGCTCAAAGTGCGGCTGCGGCTGATTGTGGCAGCGGTTGAGAATTCGATTTCGGGCTCGGCGTTTCGGCCGGGTGACGTGCTGCCAAGCCGGAAGGGTCTTACGGTGGAGATCGGCAATACGGATGCCGAAGGGCGGTTGATTTTGGGCGATGCACTGGCGCTGGCCGATGATGACGCGCCGGAACTCGTGATGGATTTTGCCACGCTGACGGGTGCAGCGCGCGTGGCACTTGGACCTGATTTACCGCCGTTTTATACCGATGACGAGGCGCTCGCCGCCGATATTGCTCAGGCAGGGGGCACGGTGAACGATCCCGTCTGGCGGATGCCGCTCTGGAAGCCTTATGCCACGATGCTGGAGTCCAAAGTTGCCGATATCAACCACATCTCGCCCGGCGGTTTTGCAGGCTCGGTGACGGCGGCGTTGTTCCTGCAGCGCTTTGTCGAGAAGGCAAAGGCTTGGGCGCATTTTGATGTGTTTTGCTGGGTACCCACGGCGAAGAATGGCAGGCCGCAGGGGGGTGATCCGCAAGCGGCGAGGCTTGTGTTTGAGGTGATCGAGAAGCGGTTTGGAAGGTAATATGGCAATTGATTTTTCGCCTCTTATTTGTTACATGTAACGAAAATGAGGAGTTCATCATGGCGACGACGGCAGAACGGGTGAGGCAGCATCGGGATGGGATGAGGCGGGCGGGGTTTCGCCCTGTGCAGATTTGGGTTCCTGATACGCGTGCGCCGGGTTTCGCGGAAGAATGTCGCCGCCAATCACTTCTTTTGAAGCAGGATCCGCACGAGAAGGAAGTGCTCGATTGGATGGAAAAAGTTGCTGACCGCGAGGGGTGGAAGTGAGGCGTGGCGATTTGATCACGATTGCTCTGCAAGGGGATTATGGCAAACCGCGTCCGGCGCTCATTATTCAAAGCGATTATTTTAACGCGCATCCCTCCTTTACCGTTTTACCAATCACCAGCGAATTACGTGAGGCACCACAGTTTCGGGTTTCCATAGAGCCTAATGATAGCAACGGTTTGCGCATGTCTTCCCAAGTGATGGTTGATAAGGCGCAGACCGTTCTATCCGAAAAAATTGGCTCCGTGATTGGGCATTTGGACAATAGCGAAATGCTAAATGTTAGCCGCGCATTGTCGGTCTTTCTTGGGATTGCTTAGGTCATATCATCGCATCAAAAAATCGGGCTTGCTTACGCAGCTTTCGTTTTCTAGCTTGGCCGTCACTTTATTCACGCCCAAAAGGTTCCCCTTATGAAATCCCATGCCCGTGTTGTCGTCATTGGTGGCGGCGTTGTTGGTTGCTCGGTTCTCTATCACCTCACCAAAGCGGGTTGGAAAGACGTCGTGTTGCTCGAGCGCGAGCAGTTGACCCATGGCTCGACCTGGCATGCGGCGGGTGGGTTTCATACGCTGAATGGCGATCCGAATGTCGCTAAACTCCAAGGCTATACGATCGGGCTGTATGACGAGTTGGAAAAGATTTCCGGCGAAAGCTGTGGCTTGCATCGCTCGGGCGGGTTGATGCTGGCCGACACCCATGA
>CANCAR010000196.1 GCA_947374125.1 Hyphomicrobiales bacterium
ATCATTTGATTGACGATGCAGCAAACTAGGACCTCGACGTACACCCAGACCAATCAAAAAACACCGCAATATCATAGACTAAAAACATATGGCCTTCGACCAACGCTGGGGAGGATTTTGAAACAGCGGGGAAAGCGGGAAAATCAAGCTACCCCAAAACTTAGTTGGCATTTTCCTTAAACATTACGTAAAGTCACTTAACTCGTCGATTCCGGTCGGAATTAGCGATTATCGTATTCGATCAAGCGTTCGTTTCAAAATACATAAGAAGTAAATATCCATTTAGCGGAAAACTCAGAAAACAATGAGCCAAGAGTTTTTTAGCAGACCTATCCTCAACTCCCCTTATGCCTATCCTGGTAAGCACTGGGAATTGATTGACGGCCAGCCAACGAGCCAGATTATTGCGACGCGACGCCGTTCTGACTTCTATTCACCTGTTCCAAAACCGAAAAAGCAACGGCAAAATCAGAAGCAAGCAAGCCTAACCTTTGTTGATGATAAAGGCCTGTCCAGCGATGAGCAGGAATACAATCCAACGCCCATCATCAACGAACTCCGCACCTATGTCGAGCGATGGCGTGCTTTACCCAATCCGGGCGATTGGGGGGTTACGCCGGAGACAGCCAGGCTCTTGCAACATTGGCGTCAACCGTCATCCCAAGGGGTGCGGCCTTTCTTTTGCCAGGTTGAAGCGGTGGAGACCGCAATTTGGCTTACCGAAGTCGCCCCGAAAATGGGTGCCGCCAGCAAAAAGTTTGGCGAGCACCTCAAGTTCGTAAATGCCCAGTCTAATCCGGACCTGATGCGGGTCGCCTTAAAACTGGCCACAGGCTCCGGTAAGACGGCTGTTATGGCTATGTTGATCGCGTGGCAGACCATTAATGCTAAGAGATATCCCAACAGCAAAATGTTTTCGCGAGGGTTTTTGATTGTCGCGCCTGGCCTCACCATCAAAGATCGCCTGCGCGTCCTGCTGCCAAACGACCTGGATAGTTATTATCGCGGTAGGTCACTCGTGCCATACGACATGGTCGCTGACCTCGATTACGCGAAAATTGTCATTACGAACTACCATGCCTTCCGGGCCAGGACCCGCATTGATATTGCCAAAGGCACGCGCCAGGTCATTGAAGGATGGCGAGAAGACAAGCTTCAGACCTTAGAGACTGATGGCCAAATGATCCAACGGGTCATGCCTGAACTCATGGGGTTGAAGAACATCGTCGTATTCAACGATGAGGCCCATCATTGCTACCGCTCGCGCGAACAGAACCCCATCGGCGAAACGGAAGATGATCTGAGCGGCGAGGAAAAAGAGGCAGCGAAGGAAAACAATGAGGCGGCGCGCTTATGGATCAACGGCCTGGAGGCCGTCAACCGCAAGCTTGGCCTGTCCGTGGTGTATGATTTGTCGGCAACCCCCTTCTTTATCAAGGGCTCGGGTTATCGCGAAGGGACCTTATTTCCCTGGACGATGAGTGACTTCTCGCTGATGGATGCGATTGAGTGCGGCATCGTCAAACTCCCCCGTGTCCCCGTGGCCGACAATGTGTTGGGTGGCGACACGCCGATGTTTCGCAACTTGTGGGACCATATCGGCTCCTCTATGCCAAAGAAAGGCCGGTCTAAAAGTGGCCAAAGCCATGATCCGCAAGCCCTACCGGTCATATTGTGCAACGCCATCGATGCGCTTTACGGCCACTACAAAAAGACCTTCGAAATCTGGCAAAATAGCGGGATCAGCGTTCCGCCGGTTTTCATTATTGTATGCAACAATACCAACACATCCGAGCTAATTTACAAATACATCTCGGGTTATGTCGTTACCCGCGAGGATGGCACGGAGAATACCATTCCAGGTCGGCTTGACCTATTCAACAATTACGACACCTATCTCAACAGGTTCGCTCGCCCGAACACGATCCTCATCGATAGTGCGCAGCTTGAGTCGGGTGAGAGCCTGAGCGACGACTTCCGTAAAATGGCGTCCGTTGAGATCGAGCTATTCAAGCGCGAGATCATTGAGCGGACCGGCAACCGGGATGCTGCCGACAAGCTCGATGATGCGACTATTTTGCGCGAGGTGATGAATACCGTCGGCAAGAAGGGGAAGCTCGGCGAGCAAATCCGATGCGTTGTCTCCGTTTCGATGCTGACCGAGGGGTGGGATGCAAACACGGTCACCCATATCCTCGGCGTGCGTGCCTTCGGCAGCGCGCTGCTTTGTGAACAAGTCGTGGGACGCGGACTTCGCCGCCAGTCTTACGAAATTGACGAATCCACAGGATTATTCGAAGTTTCGTATGCGGACGTCTTCGGAATCCCATTCCATTTTATTGCCAGCCCCGTCATTCCCACGCCTCAGAAAGTTCGCGAGGTTGTCCGGGTTCATGCCGTCATGCCCGAGCGCAATGCGCTGGAGATAAGATTCCCACGCGTTGAGGGCTATCGGATCGACCTGCCTGAGGAGAGGCTCGACGTTCAATTCAACGAGGATTCGGTGCTTCACCTGACACCCGACCTGGTAGGGCCAACCATAGCAACCAACCAGGGCATCATCGGCGAGGGCGTTGATCTGACGCTCGATCACCTCAACGACATGAGGACCTCAACACTGCTTTTCCATCTCGCCCGGCATTTGCTCCTGACCAAATACCGGGATGCCGGGGACGATCCGAAAATGCCTCTTTTCAACCATTTGAAAAAGATTGCCCGGCAATGGCTCGATGGCGGCTATTTGAAATGCTCTGGCGGAACCTATCCGGCGCAATTGGCCTATCGCGGCCTTGCGGACTTGGCGGCCAATCGGATCGCTGCGGCGATCACACTGTCCCAAATTGGCGAGAAGCCGGTCAAGGCATTGATTGATTCCTATAATCCTAGGGGATCGTCCTCCTTTGTCAATTTCACCACGACGAAAGAAACGCGCTGGGAGACCTCGCCGGATAAGTGCCATGTGAATTGGGCCATATGCGATGGCGATTGGGAGGCGGAGTTCTGCCGCGTTATCGAGACGCATCCTAATGTCCTAGCCTATGTCAAAAACCAAGGCCTAGGCTTCGAAGTCCCTTATCTCATGGGTGCGACTCCTAGAAAATATCTGCCGGACTTCATTCTTCGGGTTGATGACGGACGCGCCGAGCCGCTCAATCTCATTGTCGAGATCAAAGGTTTCCGGGGTGAAGACGCCAGGGAAAAAGCGAACACGATGCGGGCCTACTGGGTTCCTGGCGTCAATAATCTGGAACGATTTGGCCGCTGGAACTTTGCCGAACTGAAGGACGGCTACGCCATTGAAAGTGATTTTAACACGCTGATCAATGGGCTGAATAAGCCTATAGCGAGCCCGCAGCCATGAGGAGGGATGTTTCCTTATGGGCCAAAAATTATTGCGATCTCTGCAACTTTTTCATTGAAAGTTAAGAATGCTTATCTTAACCTATAGTCACATCCGCCCCTTGGGAGTAAGCCCGCTCAATCATTCAGAGCGGTTGCAGAAACCCTGGGGCTTTTTTTATTTTTCCTCCTCGTATTTTGACGAGGTGGCCGATGTCTGATCGGCAGATAGCCATTCTTATCGACGGCGGCTTTTTCTTGAAAAGACTGCCAAAGCTCGTGAAACAATCACGCTGTGAGACTGCAAAAAATATTGCTGGCTGCATTCGGCTTATGTGCCGTACGCACGTTCACGCGCTGATAGGTACAAAAGATAAGCTTTGGCATAAGCACATCTACCGCATCTTTTTCTATGATGCAGTTCCTTATGAAGGAACAGGCCAACATCCATTCGAAAAAAAGCACATCGCGTTTGGTAAAAGTAAAATTGCTGAAAGCCGCTATGCCCTCTTTGATGAGTTAAAACGGCAGCGAAACGTCGCATTGCGCCTTGGGAAAGTCACGCGTGACGGGGATTGGTCCATCATCGGCCCGGCTTCGCGAAAAATCATTCCGACAAAAACATGGATTGAGTCGCTCGATCTTTCAGGGGTGGGAGAGGATGGCATCATCCAACTCACTGAAACGCAAAGGGTGGAGGCTGTTCGGTTGCAGTCCCTTTGGAAATCCATCGATAGTTCGCAGGTCCGACTGCCGCTCAAGCAGAAGGGCGTTGATATGCGGATCGGTCTCGATATCGCCGCGCTCACGCTAAAACGGCAGGCCAACACCATCATCCTAGTTTCTGGCGATAGTGACTTCGTTCCGGCTGCAAAACTAGCGCGGCGTGAAGGCGTCCAGTTCATTCTGGACCCGATGTGGCAAGCCATCAATGGCGATCTGTTTGAACATATTGATGGGCTCCAATCCGGATTGCCAAATCCATCCAAACGAAAAAACACCTCCTCACCTGACATCATTGGCCAGGATGAACATGAAGCGGATATCGCATGACTAAAAAGCCTCTTTCCATCGAAGCCACCCGCCATGATGCCGCCACGCGGAAAAACATTCCGACGGCGGAGTTCGAGAGCATCATGCGGACGGAGGATAAGTCGCCAATTCGGGTTGCCTATGAGCGACGAGTTCCATTCCAGGATGCGGGTGAAGTCGCCGGTCGGGAGCGTGATCTTGACCCTCAATTGGTCTGGCGCGGGAAGGATGCGCAAGATTGGTCCGACCTGGTCGTTTCAGCGCCGCCGCTTTACATTCAGGAGAAGGTCCATCCAAAAGTTCTGATCGACGATCTCAAGCGCGAGACGCAGCAACGGCGCAAGGAGGCGGCTGATCGGCCAGCCGATCTGTTCGCCGATTTCAACGGCTTGCGGGACAAGGAAGCCGCGACCGAGTTTTACCAGCATGATCAGCATTGGTCGAACCGGATGATCTCGGGCGATAGCCTTTCCGTGATGGCGAGCCTGGCCGAGCGCGAGGGCTTAAGAGGCAAGGTGCAATGCATCTATTTCGATCCGCCCTATGGCATCAAGTTCAACTCGAACTTTCAATGGTCAACCTCAAGCCGGGATGTGAAAGACGGCGCGAGAGACAATGTAACGCGGGAGCCGGAGCAGGTGCGAGCGTTCCGAGATACCTGGCGCGACGGCATCCACTCTTATCTGACCTATCTGCGCGACCGCCTCA
>CANCAR010000197.1 GCA_947374125.1 Hyphomicrobiales bacterium
TTTTTCGCTGTGTGGGGCTCGCAATCCGGAACAAGCCCGTGAGAACGCAGGCGCAGGCCGGATCCGCCTTTCCGCCAATGATATCGCCGCCATTGATGCAGCTGCAGTCAAGCATCTATCTAAACTCGATAGCTGAACCGTACGCCGACCTAATATTAATGATCGTGGCAAGGCTGCGAATGGAACCACAATGACTGATCCGCGCGCAACAGACATCGAAAAAATTCGCCGTAATGGCGCATTCGATGTTGTTGTTGTGGGTGGGGGGATTAACGGCATTGGCACGTTCCGAGACATAGCTCTACAAGGCCTCCGTGTGCTTTTGGTTGAGCGGAATGATTTCTGTTCGGGATGTTCGGCAGCGCCCTCGCGGATGATCCATGGTGGCTTGCGTTATCTGGAAAATCGGGAATTTGATCTGGTTCGCGAAAGCCTCTTTGAGCGTGACGCACTCTTGAAAAATGCGTCCCACATGGTTTTCCCGCTGCCCACAGTTTTGCCGGTGATCTCGGTTTTCTCTGGCCTCCTAAACACAGCTATGAACTTCTTCGGTCTGCAAGGGCGGCCAAGCCCGCGTGGAATTGTGCCAATCATCCTTGGCCTTTCGCTTTATGACTTTTTGACGCGGAAGCGACGCCTATTGCCAAAACACAAGGTGTTTAATCGTAAGCAATCCTTGTCATTTTGGCCTGAATTTGCGCCCGATTTGCGGTTTACCGCTGTGTATCACGACGCTTGGATAAGCCATCCTGAACGCCTCGGCATCGAATTGATTCTGGATGGAGAGGCCAACACTGACCGCGCGATCGCCTTGAATTATGCTGAAATTGCACGATCCGCGGAAGGCTTCACCGTTACCGATAGGGAAACCGGCAATCGAATTAACGTCTCCACGCGGGTCATCGTTAATGCCACAGGTGCTTGGGTGGACGAGACAGCGGAACGTCTGGGCAGTGCTCCTTCGGAGCAATTGGTGTCCGGCACAAAGGGTTCGCATCTGATTTTAGATAATCCCAGACTGCTCCATGCACTACGTGATCACATGGTTTATTTTGAAAACACCGATGGCAGGGTGTGCATCGTCTTTCCTTATCTCGGAAAAGTTCTTGCGGGTGCAACGGATATCCGTGTGAAGCAGGCCGCAAGGGTACGGTGCGAGGATGATGAACGCGACTACATCCTTGGATCGCTACGTTTGATTTTCCCGCAAATTACTCTGTCTGCAAACGATATTGTCTATAGTTATTCCGGTATCCGTCCGCTGCCGACAGCCGATGTAGATTTTACTGGTCGCATCTCTCGAGAGCATTTCACGCGGAAACTTGACGGCGCGGTGCCTCAGTTCTGCATGGTAGGCGGGAAATGGACGACCTTCCGAGCCTTTGCGGAGCAAACGACGGACATGGTTCTTGCGGAGCTGGGAATAAAACGTAGCCTGAGTACGCGGGACTTGGCGATTGGGGGCGGTAATGGTCTTCAACCTGCGGTCAAGGATCGATTTGCTGAACTCTATGGAACCCGTGCGGAACAGTTTAGGACGGACCTCACGCCTATTGCGGGTAGTGATCTGACCGTTGGCGAAGTGCGATCCATGATCGCTTTGGAAAAAGCGCGCACTGTTGCAGATGTTCTTCAGCGTCGACAGCCCTTGGCCATTACCGGGCAGCTTACAACCTCGATTATCGAAGGCACAGCAAAGGTGATGGCTGATATTCTTGGGTGGAACTCCGCCCGAATCCATACCGAAGTCGATCATTTTGTTTCTGAGCTTGTCCACTATCATGGGGTCAACTCCGAACGCCTAAAGGAGTAAGCCATGAAGATCAGCCCTAAAGCCCGAATGAATCGATTGTTTACGCATGGAGGTTGCCTCGATGTGGCCATAGACCACGGCGTTTGTAACGAACCCTCCTTCATGGTTGGGCTTGAGGATATGCCGCGTGTTGTGGATGTTTTGATCAACGCAAAACCGGATGCAATCCAGATGGCCTATGGTCAGGCCGACTTGCTGCAATCCCGCCCGGAAAAGGACAAGCCTGCACTGGTGATGCGCCTCGACATGGGAAATCCCTATAACACGATCCGTCACCGCGAAATGTGGTCCATGCTACAGAACGCTGATGAACCGATTATTGGGGCACTCGAGATGGATGCGGCGTGTGTCGTTGTGAACCTCTTCATGTTACCTGACGAGCCCGAACTGTTTCGTCAGTGCGTCGAGAATATCAGCCGCGTGCGCGCCACCTGCCACCGCTACGGTATGCCCTTGATGATCGAGCCGTTGGTAATGCTGCCTAACGACGTTCGCGGGGGCTATCAGGTTGATGGCGATACAGAAAAGATCGTAACACTCGTGCGCCTCGCTGCCGAAATGGGGGCCGATATCATTAAGGCGGACCCAACATCAAACCCGGAGGAGTTTCATCGTGTTATCGAAGCTGCCCGCGTCCCCGTACTCGTTCGCGGGGGTGGGAAAGAAGACCTCAGAACCGTTTTGATGAAATCCGCCGCGCTGATGGCGCAAGGGGCCAAGGGGATGGTTTACGGTCGTAACATATACCAGCACGCCAATCCGGGTGCTGTTGTTCGGGCATTGATGGCCATGATTCATGACGGTGCTGATGGTGCACAGGCGTGGGACGTCTATAGCCGTGGATAGTGCTTTCCATTTGTTGATCATCAAGGGCATGTGACCATTCACAAGAAGGAAGCCTCGTTTTGACGACCTTTCTGGGTATTGATGCTGGCAACACAGGCGTGAAAGCTGTGCTTTTTGATGAAAAGGGAGGGGAACTTGCGCGAGCATTTCGTGATACCGGGACCACAATTCCTGCCCCTGGGTTCGTTGAACGAGATATTCATCGGCTACGTAATGATCTCGAAGGGCTAATTATAGAAGTTTTGGACAAGAGTGGAAAATCGGGAAAACACATCGCCGGAATTGGTACATCGGGACACGGCAATGGCCTCTACCTTTTGGATAAAGCACATGAGCCCGTCATCGCTATTCAGTCCCTCGATAGCCGTGCGGCTGCGCTGGCTGATGTCTGGCATCAAGATGGAACGGCTCAGGCGGCTGAAGCCATCTGCTTCCAAAAGCCTTGGGCTTCTCAGACGCCAACGCTGCTTGCGTGGATGTCCCGACAACAGCCCGAAGTTCTATCCAAAACGGCCCATGTGCTGATGTGCAAAGACGTTGTAACCCACGCCCTGACCGGTCAGATTGTCAGCGATGTTACGGATATGGGTGGTGCTGGGTTACTTGAACTTCCCGCTAATGGTTATAGTGGCGACCTTCTGGAGCATTATGGGCTTGCTCGGTATTCACATGTGTTGCCTCAGCTTTTGTGGTCGACGGACATTGCCGGCTCGGTGACGGAATCGGTAGCGAAACGGACGGGGCTTTTGTCGGGCACGCCAGTCATTGCCGGCTTTTTTGACGTTATCGCGAGTGCCATTGGAGCTGGTGTCACCCAAATTGGTCAAGCCTCGGTTATATTGGGAACATGGAGCATCAATCAGGCGATTGTATCGAACCCGGTTCCGGATATCTTCATGTCATGCGGGATCATGCCCGGTCGTTTTATGGCGATGGAAAACTCCGCAACGTCCGCGACCAATCTTGAATGGGTTTCCCAACGTGTGATGGGTGGCGGCAAGAAAGCTTTTACGGTTGCTGATCGCCTCGCTATGGAAACAACGGCTCGTGCTGATGCGCCGCTCTATCATCCCTATCTTTACGGCGGCACTCACGATCCGACCGCGCGTGCCGGTTTGTTTGGCGTGGCGGGGTGGCATTCCTCCGGTGATGTGATGCGTTCTATTTTTGAAGGCGTGGCATTTGCCCATCTTGAACATTTGAACCGCCTGAAGGCTAAAAATGTTCCGACCGATCATATTGTTTTGTCTGGAGGGGGCTCGCGAAGCCCCGTTTGGCCGCAGATGCTGGCCGATATGCTAGGCCAGACGATTGCTGTTTCCACTCAGCCAGAAGCGGGCGCACTGGGAGCTGCAATGGCGGCTTCTGTAGGAACAGGAATGTATGATACGCTCGATCATGCGTCATCAGCTATGGCGAAGCCGCCAAAATTCGTGAGGCCCGATCTCGGTCGGATGTCCCTCTATCAAAAGCGGTTTCAGCTTTGGTCGGCTCTCGCAACGAGCCTGTCGCCACATTGGCAAGCGTTGAAGGGCCTGGCAGGTGAGTAACGATCTGGAAGTCTTCGATTATATTGTCGTCGGTGCGGGTTCAGCCGGGTGCGTTTTGGCAAACAGGCTCTCGGAAGATCCCGGAAAGCGTGTTCTTTTGATTGAGGCAGGTGGAGCAGACACTTATCCGTGGATACATATCCCGGTCGGGTACCTCTATTGTATTGGCAATCCACGCACAGACTGGATGTATCGGACGGAGAACGAACCCGGGCTGGGTCATCGTTCAATCGCATATCCGCGCGGCAAGGTCATGGGAGGGTGCTCGTCGATTAACGGCATGATTTATATGCGCGGACAGGCGGCTGATTATGACCTCTGGTCGCAGATGGGGTGCACAGGGTGGTCATGGTCCGATGTTAAGCCGGTGTTCTTACGATCTGAAAAATATCATTCGGACGTCGATGGACATGGAACGGATGGTGAAATGCGTGTCGAGCAGCAAAGACTCCATTGGCCCGTGCTTGACGCGGTCCGGGATGCAGCCGAAGAAATTGGCATTCCAAAAACCGATGACTTTAACCAAGGAAGCAATGAAGGTTCCGGTTATTTCGAAGTGACGCAACGCTCGGGCGTCAGATGGAGTGCGGCGCGGGCATTTCTTCCTGCGGCTGTCAAGAAAAGAGCTAATCTCAAGATCATCACAAAAGCACATGTTACACAATTGATCTTCGACGGGGCCCGTGCGAGCGGCGTGGAATTTATACGGGGCGGTGTGAGAACCGTCGCGCATGTTCGAGGGCAACTCGTTCTTTCTGCAGGGTCGATTGGC
>CANCAR010000198.1 GCA_947374125.1 Hyphomicrobiales bacterium
AAAGCTCTAGCGATTTTTGCTTTTTTAATTCGATCTCGCGAACGGTCGCCATAAACTCTCGCAGGATCGGCGAAAGTTTGCGGTTACGAAGATGCACAAACCCATAGCCTGCTCGCAACCAAGGAGCGTCCAGTCGATCCAACCGAACCAATTCGCCGCGTTCTATTTCAGATTCCAGCATGAAACGGGGCACCGCACTTATGGCATTGCTTTGGACCAGAATGCTTTTAATGGCCGAAAGATGATAGGTAGAAATCGCCGGATTGATGGCTCCTTTTGCCGAAGGGCGGCTTCCAAAAATACCCAAATTTTTTCCGAAATGTTGGGAGATGTGAGCCGGCACCGGGCCGCCACACAAGGGGTAATGATATAAATCCTCAAGGGTTAGCGTTTTGCGTTGGGCAAGAGGATGGCCAGGCCGTGCAATATAATAAACCTGTGACGAATTGAGGAGCTCCGTATCGAATGCTGGATCTTTTTCTGCAGACGACAATTCCATCACGCCGAGATCAATTTCTTCTGCACGTATTTCTTTGGCTATGATACGCCAATCCTTTTGGACGATATCGAATTGAAGTTGACTGTATTTTCTGCTCATAGCGCCGATCGCGTCATAAACCGAGATGTGTCCGGCAAAAAGACCGGTTGCGACCACGAGCTTTCCGGATTCCTCGCGCTTGAGCTGCTCGATGTCCTGCAGCAGGGTTTGCATCGCGCTGCTGATCGCCGCATTCCGACGTAAAAACACGCCTGCCGCTTCCGTCGGTTCAAGCCCTTGCGGCGAGCGCACAAACAATTGGGTGTCAATCCGCTCCTCAAGTGCCTGTAAGGCTTGGGTCAGGGCGGATTGGGTTAATCCAAGCAGACCAGCGGCGCGGCTGATGCTGCGGGATTGCGCGATCACATCGACAATCTCGAAATGGCGGAGTGTCAGGTGCATTGCGGATAACAACCCCCCTATAAGCGTGGGTTATAATCAGATGAAAAAAATCGATTATGCAAGCATAAAATGTATCCGCTAGCTTAGTTTAATGATTGATGTTCGATTAGATGAAGAATTATTTATCAGTAAAGAGTGTAATAATCGATGCAAAGACCAAAGATGATCGTGATCGATGGCGGCCAAGATGGTACGGAAGGATCGAAAGAAACGTTAGGTGAAAAAAGGACCGCGTTTGATTCGTACAAAACGAACATTTGGAAGGCCCATGAATTTGATCGCCTCGTTTCGCGTTATTATTTTTTGAAAGGCAAAGAGCAGAATCCTGCCGCGGAGGATATTTCCGCATCGGGGGATGACAGCTCGGAGGCCGTTGCACAAAAGCTCTTGGAAATGCCTCTCAACGAGCCACGCCAAGTGTTGTTGAAGCTCAATATTCTGGACAATGAGCTCACAACCGATATGGATTGCGCGGAAACAGTGGGGCGGAAACATCTGCTGATTTTCGCGGCGCTGAAGGCCGATATTATCGAGATCATGGCGTCCGCCAGTTAATCCTCATGGCTGATGTGCCATGCTTCTTCTGTCTCTTGCTGACGAGAGACCTCAATGGCCTTTACGGTTTCAACGAACAGGCGAATGTCGTCGGAGGAAGCTCTTTCGGCAAGATAGGCAAAAACCAATTTGACATAGAGACGCGGGTTGCCTGCTAAATGAAGTTCGACGAGGCTGCCTTCCGACAATTCACGCGCCACGGCTGACCAAGGCACGATGGCGAGCCGATCCTCTGCCAAAACCGCGCGCTTGAGTGCGTCGAGTGAGTCAGCTTGAACTTGGGATATCGCCCAATCCGCTGCCACATTGATCTGCCCCATGGCTTGCATATTATGATTGAACAAACCCATCACCACTGGATAGTTGAAATCACCGACCAACGGATAGGCCGTCAAATCGCTGATGAGAACAGAGTCTGAATCGGCCAGAGGGTGTTCGCGACGGCAGATAAAGCGCGCGCGCCACTGGCCAAGCGGTTCAATGACCAGGCCGGGCGCATTCTCTGGAAGGAGTTCTGCCGCGGTGACACCAATACCGACGTCTCGCTCCACCAGCCGCGCGTAGAGATTGAGCAGACTATGATCCAGCGTAATGTTGCTGTCGGGCTGCATGCGGCGCATGGCGTCTACGGCGCTATTCACCCACAAACCGCAACTTCGAATGCCAGCGCTGATCCGAAGCGGGGATGTCGATGCCCTTGTGCCGTTTCGTGCAAGAGCTTGCTTGGTCTCCAAGACGTTCAGCTTGATCTTGTCTAAATGCGAAAGAAATAGCCTCACGAATCCTGTCGGCACTAAACCATCCGCCCGCCGGGTGAACAGCGAAACGCCATACTGCGCTTCAACGGTGTTGAGGCGCGCTGCCACCAAAGGTTCCGAAAGGCCGATGGCGCGGGCCGCGGCACCGATGGAACCCAGTTTTGCAACGGCTTCCACAATCTCAAGCGATTGTAAAATCAGTTCTTGATCAAGCATTTATCCCCCTCAACGAAGATATCGTGTAGGTCATATTAAAAAATTCGACTGCTCAATCTCGACCCGCTCAAGGTGTTTGATAAAGCGGTGAATGTCGGGCTTATTCGCCGAATTTTTGTGATAGGCGAGGGCAATCGGCAGCGCTGGAAGACGGCAATAAAGGTCACCCAGCATCACGAGTTCGCTCGGACGAAAATGAGATTCGACGAGGGTGGGTGGCAATATACCGATCGCGTTACTGTTTTGAAGCGTCTCAATGATGCCTTCGAGGGTGGTTTCGTGAATAGCGGGTCCAACCGAGCCATCATCCATGATCTTACTCAGCGCACCAACATCACCGCCAAACATAGCAAAAAAGCGAGGAAATACTGAATCGCTCTCAAGGGGATAGTTCCGCAGCATATCGAGCGTTGGATCTTGAATGGAGGCCAAGGGATGATCCGCGCGACACACAAATCGATTGTAAATCACGGAAAAAGGATGGAGGATGAAATCGTTGCTTTTCGGCAAAACATCAATCGGAACAAGGCCCATATCCACTTTTTGTGCCATAAGATTGTCGAAGTATGAGTGGGTAGCATGAAGCGTTGTGACCTCGAACGGATCCTCTGTTTCGGCAAGATGCGAAAGCGCGGGTTTCACCCATAGGCAGTAAGAGCGTGGGCCACATTGGAGGCGCAATACCCGCTTGGCTGCCGGTTCGGACTTGCGCAATTCCCGGCTGGTTTCGGCCATCTCGGCCCGAAGTTCAGCGGCATAGCGGGTGAAGGGTTCGGCAAAGGCGGTTGGTACCAAACCTCCCGGTGTTCGGTTGAACAGCACCACGCCAAGCTCAGCCTCAATCGCTTTGATGCCTTGGGTTAACGCGGGTTGCGAAATGCCGATAGCAAGGGCGGCAGCACTGACCGTACGATGCTTGACAACGGCCTCCACCATCTCGATCTTTCGAAATGTAAGACCGGATTTTGGCATTGATACTCCACACACTACTCAAAAACTAACTTACCTAACCCTTACCTTACATCGTTTTGAGCGCGGTTAAAGTCTAAAAGAATCGATAGAAAGTACGCCTAATTTCAACAGGTCATCCCTGTGCAGAACTATCGCTTTTTGGTGCCTGTTGCAGGGGTGGGCGTGTTAAGACTGCGCGGTATCAGGCAGGGGCGCGACATGCGAACGACACCAGTTAAATCCGGCGACCACGTCTTTCTCGTTGACGGCTCCGGCTATATTTTCCGGGCGTTTCATGCTCTGCCGCCGCTGACGCGTAAATCCGATGGCTTGCCGATTGGCGCGGTGGCGGGCTTTTGCAATATGCTGTTCAAGCTCTTGCGCGACTCGGTGGCGGGCGAACGGCCCACCCATTTGGCGGTCATTTTCGATCATTCGTCGGAGACCTTCCGCAACCGGCTCTATTCCGAGTACAAAGCCAATCGCACCGAGCCGCCTGAGGATTTGCGGCCACAATTCAAACTCATCCGCGATGCCGTGCGCGCCTTCGACATCCCATCGATTGAGCAGAAGGATTACGAAGCGGATGATTTGATCGCGACCTATGCGCGATTGGCGTCGGAGGCGGGCGCCACCACCACCATCGTCTCGTCTGACAAAGATTTGATGCAACTCGTGGGCGATGGGGTGACACTCTACGACACGATGAAGGATAAGCGCATCGGGCGCGAGGAAGTGATCGAGAAATTCGGTGTTGGCCCCGAGCGCGTCGTCGATGTGCAGTCTTTGGCCGGCGATAGCGTGGATAATGTACCCGGTGTGCCGGGGATCGGCATCAAGACGGCGGCGCAGTTGATTGAAGAATATGGCGATCTCGATTCGCTTTTGGCCCGCGCTGGCGACATCAAACAGCCCAAGCGCCGCGAAGCGCTGTTGGAGAATGCCGATAAAGCGCGGCTTTCGCGCGATCTCGTTCGGCTCGAAACCCGTGTGCCGCTCGATGTGCCCCTGGAAGATTTGGGCGTGCACGACCCTGACCCGCGCCTGTTGATCGCCTTCTTAAAAGCGATGGAGTTCAACTCCGTCACGCGCCGGGTGGTGGACGCCTATGACGCGGATGCGTCGCTGATTGAGGCCGATCCAGAACTCGCCAAACCCGGTGCGGGTACATCCTGGCAGGGTGGAGCGGGTAAACCTGTCATGGGGCAGGAGAAGCCACGCGCTGACCCGTTTTCCGAAGGCAAAACCGCGAGCGAAGTATCGTCTGGCGCTCACGACCCTACTGCTGTCGATAACGAATGGACGCCGCAATCGCTGGCAACCCATCGGGCAGCCGAGGCGGTCGCTCAAAAGATTGATCGTTCTGGCTATGTCACGGTCACCGATCTCGCAACGCTCGACGCCTTTATCGCCGAGGCACGCGAGGCGGGTATTGTCGCGGTGGATACCGAAACCAGCGCCTTGGACGCGATGGCGGCGGATTTGGTGGGCGTATCGCTCGCCGTGCGCGCTGGG